>JAITQT010000432.1 GCA_031288745.1 Deltaproteobacteria bacterium | reverse complement strand
TGACTATTTTGATTTTAAGAGGTTTTTGCGCTTCGATCAAAATTGAAATTTTAGCTTAAAATTCAAAATCGTCGTCATTATCCATGGGTAAGGCCTTGGTCTCAGCCTTAGAGGGCTTTTTGGTCGGAGCGGGGATAGCCTTGACAGGACGGTGAGCTGGTTGATGAGGGGCGCGCGCAGGGGATTTGGAGACGGAGACGTTGCCGCCGTCAACAATAGAAGTAATCTCTTCAACCGCGCTCATAAGGTTACCGGCCTGTAAAGAGAGCTGACTAGCTGCGCTAGCCGACTCTTCCGCGCTTGCGGCGTTAGACTGAGTGACCTTATCCATCTGGCTCATAGCCGTGGTAATTTGGTTAATACCCTGGCTTTGCTCTTTAGAGGCTTCAGCCACTTCCGATACCAGCTGGGCCACCTTAGCGGAGTGGGTGGCTACCATATGGAAGTTTTCAGAAGTAGAATTGACCATCTCGGAGCCGGAATTTATATTACTAATGGTCGCGGCAATGAGGTCGGCTGTATTTTTGGCCGCATCGGCTGAGCGGATGGCTAGGTTACGCACTTCGTCAGCCACGACCGCAAAGCCGGCCCCGGCTTCTCCGGCCCTAGCCGCTTCGACTGCGGCGTTAAGGGCTAAGAGGTTGGTCTGGAAGGCGATTTCATCAATAGTCTTAATAATCTTTCCGATTTCATTACCGCTAGTGGCAATGTGATCCATAGCCGCGATGACGTTGGCCATGGAGCTTTCAGCCTTAGACACGGCGTCGGTGGCTTGGCCCATAAGAGAATTGGCCTCTATGGCGTTATCGCTATTGCGTTTGGTCATAGAAGAAAGTTCTTCTAGAGCTGCGCTAGTTTCTTCAAGGGAAGCCGCGTTTTCGGTGGCCCCTTCAGCTAAGGTGTTGGAGGCCGAAGAGAGCTGACTGGAGGCGCTGTCAACTTCTTGAGCACCATCGGTTAAGACGCTAATAACGTGATTGATAGGCCCGGTAATGCTCTTAGTTAGCACTATGGCTATGATTAAGCTGATAATCACAGCTAATGAAGCACCGATAATCTGAGTTAATAGAGTTCTATCAACCGCGTTGACGTTATTATTGCTAAAATCATTAGCCACAATGGTGACCGCATCATTTAGTTCGCTAGAGACCTTAAGCAAGGAATCTCGAGTAGTAATTCTCTTATCTTTAGAGGCCCTCATGGCTATGTAAACGTCGTTAAAACCGTTTAGTAAGTTGGAAAAACCAGTGACTTGAGTCATGAAATCGTTTAAAAGCTCTTTGTTGGCCGAAATCTCAGCGACTTGTTTTTTAGAATCGGTCAGTAAGGTATTGGCTATTTCGATACCTTTTTGGAATTGGGACGGATCTTGATAATAAAGCCCTCTAACCATTTGAATATACATCTCTTGAGCAGATTTTTGCAAATCAATATCGTGAATGAAACGGGTTAGAGAAGTGATGACATGTTGGTTATCCTTATTGGGATCGTTTAAAATATCTAGCATTAATTTAGTTTGGGCATTTAGATACTTATTGATGCTATCGATCAACAGAGAGTGGCTTTTAATACTATTAGTCCGTAATTCAACCATTTGTCTATTGATTTGTGGCAGCTCTTCGGCCAAAGTCATATAGGCCTGAAAGGAGGCTTCGGTGTTGGCCTCCAAATCCTTGAGTTGAGGAGCAACATCCCCAAGTTTGGCGCGCAAGAGGGTTTTAAATTTAGTGAAGTAATCGTCGACTTTTTGCTTAGATTCTAGGGCTTGCTTCCAAGCATCTTCGTTGGCCGAATAGTTATATTCGACAACTTGAATAGCTTGTCTGGCAACTTCTAACATAATATAAGTGGCAATTTCGTTTGCCGGCAAAAGGATGGCGCTTAGGTCGTTAGAGTCGGTTTTTACTTTAAATAGAGAAAACACGCTGTAAGTGCTGATGGAGATAAAAATAAAGCAGACCAACACAAAGCCGAGCAAGATTTTAGTTCCTAATTTCATTATCGTCTCCCGGGCTAAAAAGCCCTAAAAAAAAAACATTGGTTAAAAAACTAAAAATTAATATTTGATCGAAGCGCAAAAAGTCCCCTTTATCAGTCTTTAAATTTGTAACATAGTCTTATCACTAGTTAATTTTTTAGACTATTGTGCTTTTAAGAGGTTTTTGCGCTTCGATCAATATTTCTGTTAAGGGGATGTAGATTATCTTAGCGCTTTCTTTTTTATTTTGGGTTAGCAAAGCCTAGGCCAGTCATTAAAGACAAACGCGGAGCAAAAAAAGAGAGCACAAATGATTAAGGGCTTAAGGTCAGCTCTTAAACTCTATGAGAACTCGAAAAACAACCCTAGCTGAAAGAGGAGGAAAAGGGTCTAGTGAAATGTTAAGATTACGACCAAAAATATTGGTAGCCCTTTTTCCTCTTTATTACTTAGCGGCCAAATAGCGACCAGCGAGACAAGAGCATCGGGACCAAGAGGTCTAAAATAAGATTGGAAAAACTAGGTCTAGCTAATTTTCTCAAATTTTTAATACGATTGTCAAGCCAGGTACTCAGGCTAAAGGCCTATGATTTAGGTCTTAGTGGAAGATAAAGAAACCTAAGTTAATTACCATATAAAGTAATTAGTATATTAAATAGTTTTAGATAATAACAGTCTATTTATTAAAATTATGAGCCCCACCAGCATCTAAAGGCCAGAAGGCTACTAAATATAAGGAAAAAATCTATCAACTAAAAAAATAGCCTCAAAATTTTTTTGACCTTATTTTTTTGCTTCCTAATAAAGTAACAGTTCACCAAGTTTTTTTTTTCCCACGTTGCGGCTGGTAGTGACTTTCGAGTTGTAATTAAGTTTTAGCATACCCTTGATCGAAGCGCAAAAACCTCTTAAAATCAAAATAGTCTAAAAAATTAACTAGTAATATGGCTATGTTACAAATTTAAGGGTGGATAAAGGGGACTTTTTGCGCTGCGATCACCCTTAAGTTCTTAACATTAGTTCTTTTAACGTTTCTACTTAGCTCTCTGCTCCAACCATATATTTTAACTTTGATCGAAGCGCAAAAACCTCTTAAAAGCACAATAGTCTAAAAAATTAACTAGTGATAAGACTATGTTACAAATTGAAAGACTGATAAAGGGGACTTTTTGCGCTTTGATCAACTTTGATTAATGTTAAAATTACTAAGCTCCTATAGGGGGCTACATTGCTGCGGGATGTGTCGTCCCTTTCAATAGGCTTGGCACCGCAGCGTTCTCTCTTGTGAACGGGCCCTTAAA
>JAITQT010000410.1 GCA_031288745.1 Deltaproteobacteria bacterium | reverse complement strand
ATGGCCACTAGAGAAGGGGTTGTTAAAAGGGTTAATTTGACGGCCTTTCAAAATCCTAGGAAGTTGGGAATCATCGCCATAACCCTTAAAAGCGAGGAAGACGAGTTGGTTTCTGCGGCCATCACCGACGGAAAGGGGGCCGTGGTCCTTTCCACTAGTAAAGGAAAAGCCATTTGTTTTAAAGAGCTAGACGTGCGCCCCTCGGGCCGCTCGGCCGGTGGAGTTAGAGGCATAAGGCTAAGTAAAGGCGATCGGGTGGTAGGCATGGACGTGGTAAACCAAGATGGCGAGGACGTTTTAATGACCGTAACTGAAAGTGGTTACGGTAAGCGCACTAACGCTTCCGAGTACACAGTTCAAGGGCGCGGCGGCCAAGGTCTTAAGACCACCACCACTGGCGATGGAGTGGTCGCGGTTATAAAGGTCATAGATAACCAAAAACTCATGCTCATAACCAACACCGGGCGTCTAATTTTGTTTAAGGTCTCCGAAGTAAGGCTCTCTCACCGTAATACTCATGGCGTAAAGCTTATGGATCTTGAGCCTGAGGAAGTAATAGTGGACGTGGCTCCTCTAGCCATAGAAGAGGACGAGGATGACGAGGAGAGCCCTTCGCAGCTAAACTAAGGCTATAGCCGTAGGATTTTTGAGTATCTAAAAAATTTAAGTCACAATAAAGCTTCCTTAGGACCTTTTAGGTATATTTATTTTTTTTCTTGAGTTGCCCTCGCGTTTTGACTCTCTTAATTGACATCTTACTCCCCTCCGCGAGGGTTGGTCTTTCCGCTACAAATGTATTTAATTTAACGGTTCATCCTTAGATAGAGTAATAGCCAACAAGTCAACAACCAAAGATACCAGCGATTTCACTTATGCGACTGTGTCTCCTGCGACTATATGCTCCAGCGTCCCATTGAGTTTATATATTATCAATACTAGCTTCCAAAAGGCCTACTCATAACCAAGAAGGAAAATGTCAGGCCAGGCAATTAGCTCAAACCAGCGTAGAATTTGAACAAGCCTACGGAAAGCTAGTCTAAACCAATAAGGAATATTAAATCAAACTCACTGAGCTGACCAAAGCTAATGAAGAACTGAAACAAGCCAACGAAAAGCTACCTAAGATCAACAAGGAAAACAAAGCCGAAATTACTACTCTGGCCCTATATTATACGGCGCTGGTTCAAAAGTGCGAAAAAGCAGAGGCTAAAGTCAAGAACTTGTCCGAAGATAACTCCCGTCTGGGAGAGAAAGCCGGCGAACCTAAGAAAGATCCCAATAATTCATCGCTAGCGCCAAGCTCATCAATAAAACCCAATAAAAAAAACCGAGTTAGTCTGATGAAAACGGCCAACCCATAAAGGGGAAACCAGGTGCCAAAAAAGCCACAGGGCTCATCACCGAAAAAAAGTTAACCGCAAAGACAAATTAGAAGCAAAAAAATTAGAGATACCTTTCGAGCTACCCGACTCCAATCTCCCCGTAGAGCAGATAGAAGTTAAGCCCGAAAGCCCGAATCGTTGGTTTGACAAAAATGCGGGACTGATTTAAAGCCCAGCCCGAATAATGACCGCCTATAAGAGTAGATAGAATTAAAACCTAATCCGTTTATCCTCAGACTCTTCATTTTTCTAGCCTATATTTGCCCCCATTGCGGTAAAATCCATTATTCTATGGTGAGCAAATTTCTCACCACAGAGGTTTTCACTATGTCAAGAAAGGCAAAGGTCGAGAGTTACATCCGTTATCAGACAAGGACGAGTGACGGCAAGAAATATGCGACTTTTTGCCCCTCTGAGCGCAGGCATGGCGGAAAAGACTTATATCTTGGAATTGCCATTGATGATAATGAGGGTATATTCTTCAACAGAAAGTCCGGGTACTTTCGCTTCACGGTTGAGGGAGGAAGATCGGAACTTAACCATGACGAAGCTGAATATATCAAACTGATTCAACAACGTGAAGTCATGGAGTCAGCCAAGCCTTTGATATTAGATTTCAGAGACGCATGGTTTTTAGAGCATGTCATGGAAACATCTGGAATAAAAAAAATGCTTGAAAAAGTGTTTGACGCAGAGGATAAGGACACCCTTCTTTCGTTGATTGCCTTCAAGATACTTGATACAAATGCCAACTGCTATGCGCAGAGATGGTTTGACGGTTCTTATGCTCATTATCTGTATCCAGACGCCAAACTATATTAACCACGGATCAACGAATTCATGGAACGGTTATGAAAAGAGGATACCAAGCGTTCATTTTTTGACATCTATATTCCGTATCTGCGGCAGCTTCCAGATGTCTCTGAAAATGTTTTGTTTGACAGCACTGGACTGCCAAATGACATTCATTTTGAATACTCTCAAATCAATAACCATAAATGGAGTGATCAGTAGGGAGGCTTCGTCTCATTTATGTTGTTGAAAGAAACACTGGCCTTCCAGTATATTTCAGATATATCGCGGGAAACATCATTGATGTCATCACGTTGAGAGTGACGATAAACCATTTGAAAGCCCAAGGTATTGAAGTGAAACACGGAATCCTTGATGCCGGGTATTGTTCCGAAAAAAACATCAAGGACCTTTTTAATATAAATATCCATTTTTTGATTCGCATGCCAAACAATGCTTTGGCGACGAAGCTGATCAATATACATGGTAAGGACGTCTACGGTGCGGAGTATGCGCTTGAATATGGAGAGCGGCTTTTATTTATGAAACGTGATTCCGTAAAATTGTTTGATCATGAATGCCATGCGTATATGGCTGTAGACTTTGAAAGAATGTCGGGTGAACAGGATCACTATTATCGAAAGGTGATAAAAGAGATGGGTAAGGCCCAAAAAAAGACCAAGCCGGCAAAAGAATCTCAGTTTGGCTATTTCGTGCTGATCTCTTCCGAGAAACTAGAAACATTCGAGGTAATACCTCTTTACTATATGCGCCAGAGCATTGAGCAGACATTTGACTTCTCAAAGAACGATGTTGCCAGTGCGAAATCACAAGGATGAGACATTTAGAGGACATCTCTTGATGTCATTCATGGCGACGGTTGTGCTCATTACGGTCAAACGAGTTTTAAAAACCAGAAAAAAACTAGCGATGATGCCAGCTGTTCAGGCCCTAAGGTCATTGCGCTACATCAAGGGTGAAGTGTTTCCTCACGCCCTTGTCACTAGTGAGCCAAGCAAATACGCAAATTTGATCGTCAATGAATTGAAACTTGAAGTTCTCGGAAAAATAATTCTATAGTGAGAAATTATAGAGGGAGCTACGGATTAGTTGTTAGTTTGTATTTCTAATAGGGTTTTGAAGAGGTCCAAAAGATCGTCAGGCCAGGGGGCCCTGAAAGTCATTCGCTCACCGTTGGGATGATCGATAGCCAGACGTCGGGCGTGAAGGCATTGACGGCGTAAAAGAGGTTTTAGTTCGGGGTGGGCTTCAAAGAGGGCATGGCGGTTGCGGCCGTAAAGGCCGTCGGCCAAGATGGGAAATCCAATGGAGGCTAAATGGACCCTAGCCTGGTGAGTGCGGCCAGTTAAGAGTTTTATGTGGATTAAAGAGACGCCGATAGAGGAAAATTGCTTAAGGAGACGGAAAGCGGTTTGCGATTCGCGCCCGCCGCTAAGGCCAGCTTTCATTTTATAGCGATGAACCGGGTGCCGGCCAATGGGGGAGTTAATCAAGCCCGAAACTGGCGCTAGGCCATGGACAAAGGCTAAGTAATACTTATCGACTTTTCTAGCCGCGAAAGACGCCTGTAATAACGCATGGGATCGGTTAGTTTTAGCTGTAACTAAAACCCCGCTGGTATCCTTATCTAAACGATGAACAATAGCGTGTCTAGCCGGCGGGCCCACCTGGCTAAGTTCCGGCCTAAGGGCTATTAAATAATCGACTAAAGTCAGCCTATGTTGGCCGTCATTGGGGTGAACGGCCAAGGAACTAGGTTTATTGATAACTAAAAGCTCTTCGTCTTCATAGATGACGTCTAGTCTAAAATCATTCGAAGACAGAGTCTGGTTTTCCCTAGGCGGCGGGGGATAAAAATCAAGCTTTTGACCGGCTAGAACCATTTTGGAAGCCTTAACCTGCTCACCGTCTAACGAGGCTAGCCCTTCGCCAATCGCCCGCTTAATAACCGAGCGCGACAGGTCAGGACAAAGAAGCGCCAGAACCTTATCCACTCTTAGGCCCGAGGAAGATTGATCTATTATAAAGGATAATATTGAAGAAAGGCCGGTCTCAGGTAGAGCGGCTTCCGAGGGGAAAAGGCTCACGCCGAGTGGACCTTAGGGGGCTTAAAGATGCTATCGAGTTCTTGACCTATTCTTTCTTCGTTGCGTCTAGTAACCATGGCCACTTCTTTGATTAATAAAGTTCGAGCTGTGTCGAGTAGTTTGCGCTCGCCAAAGGAAAGTTCCTTTTCCGCTCTCATGGTCATAAGCTCCCTAAGCACGTCGCAGACGTCTTTTAGAGAGCCAGTTTTTAATTTATCAAGATATTGACGGTGCCGCCGATTCCAATTGCTGGCTTCGGCGTAAACCGGTGGTAATTTAAGTTGCTCGAAGAGTCTTTCAACCTCTTTTTTGCTTATTAGCGGCCTTAATCCCACTTCTTTAAGATTATGGGACGGAATCATGATTTGCATTCCATTTTCTAGTATGCGCAGATTAACGAAACGATGGCCGTCTTTAATTTGTGACTTGTCATCAATGGATTCTATTTGCCCGACTCCATGGGCGGGATAGACAACCATGTCGCCCACTTTAAGGTGCATTAGAGGCCTCCGTAATAATTATTACCTTTATATAATAACCCAAAAAAAGTTTTTGGTCAAACATCCACCTATGTTTTAATAAAAAAAATATTAATAATAGATGACAAAAGCAATAATTTTATATTTTTATATATATTATTTTTCTGTTTTTCTACGCAAGGCCACTAAAAAAATAATAGATTTTATTTGATAGTATTGATTAATTTTCAAAAATATATCTCTATAGTTATATGCAAAGTATTAAAAAAATAACATAATTGAGCAGGTTAATTTCGAAGACACTATAAATGCATCTTAAGCTTTCGTAGAGCTAGGCAACTTAAACTTTAGGTCTTGACGTCGCTCTAGTGATGGCCTTAAAATTAACCTTAGAACGATTTAGAACGAAATTCTTCCTACCTAAAAAAACCCCGGTTGAACCGGGGTTATTGTAAGGCCGCCTTACCGGCCAAATTTTTCTAATCCAAAAAGCTTATCTTAATAGGCTCAAAGCTAGTTGAGAGAGGCTGTTGGCCTGGGCTAGCATGGATGTGGCCGCCTGGCTTAAAACGTTGTTTTTGGTAAACTCAGTCATTTCCGCAGCCACGTCTACGTCAGAGATTCGGCTCTCGGCGGCCTGAAGATTTTCCGCTTGGACAGTGAGGTTAGTCATGGTGTTTTCTAGGCGGTTTTGCAAGGCACCTAGGTCGGCCCTGATTTTGTCTTTAGTTTTTATAGATTCCGTGATGGCGTCTAAGGCTTCTTGGGCGGAGGACTGGGTGCGCACTTCGGCCCCCTTCCAGTTACCGTCGGAGGCGTTTTGGATCTCAACGAAGCTATCTCGGTTCATGCCGTTGATAATTGAGTCTTTTAAGCCAGGAGTTTTAATTTCTCCAGAATTGGCGATCCATAGATCTCTTTCTTTTCCTACGTCTCGGCCCTCTATAATTACGTTCCAAACTTCGTTGCCGAGCGCTGCTTTTGTTTGGGTCGGTTTCATCAAGCCCCAATGTTCGCCGCCTAATGAGAAAGAGGTTCCCGATTCGTTAAATTTACCAGTTTGAAGGTTTTCGAATTTAACCGCCGATAATGCTGAGCGAGATTTGCTGTCGTTGCCACCCACTTCGCAGGCTAAAAGGCTGTTGAAATCCCCGCCATCTTTGGTAAAGACATAAAGCATTTCAGCAGCGCTTCCAGTGGAATTAGACGATTGCACCATAGCCCAAAATTTACTGCTGCTATTGTGGTTTATTGCGCTAGCTAAGGCGGTGATTGAGACCGAGGTGGCCGCTGCTCCAGCTTTGGCCACTTGCACCATTTGTTTGGATTTATCGACAAAACCCGGAGTTGTTTTTAATCCTGCGGCTGTGGCGCTACCGAAAATATAGGCTTCGTCGCCTAGGCAAATAGCTATCCCTCCGGCCGAAGCTGTTAAAAATTTGGCTAGGTCGGCCGAGTTAATGTTAACGCCCACCCGGCTTTGGGTTCCGTCGTTTACTTTGTCGATTAGATCTTGGAGACTATCTCCGCTGGTGACGCTATAGCGCCCGGCTAGATACTTGCCGCTTAAAAGTTTAGTATCAGTTTCTTCTTTCCAGTCCCAGTTGTAACCGTAGCTAAAGGTCTGTCCGCTGGTAAAGCCGGCTTCGTTATTTAACGAGTCATAACCGGCTGTGCAGCACCCAGGTCCGGCCAAAGGCCCGGAGCCGGCGGCACCTTGCCCCCAGATGTCGTTTTTGGCGTCACCTCCTATTCTAAGCCCGGTGCAGCTAGAGGCCCTGGCGTCTCCGATGTTAACGAAGTAGTAGTCTTCAGAGTCTTTGTTGCTGACCCCAAAGTGGATTTTTAGACCGCGACCGCCGTGTTGATTGGTTACCGAGCCGTCTAAAAGCTTAAGACCGTTAAAATTGGTGGCGTTGGCGATGCGGTCAATCTCGGCAGCCATGGCCTGGTATTCGGAGTTGATGATCTCCCTTTGGGCGGTGGTATAAGTACCGGTGGCCGCCTGCTCGGCTAGCTCTTTCATACGGGTGAGTTTTTCGTCGATAACGCCTAGGGCCCCGTCGGCCGTCTGAATCATGCTGATGGCGTCGGCGGTGTTGCGGATGCCCTGATTCATGGTGGCGATGTCGGCCCGCATCATTTCCCTGATGGCTAGACCTGCGGCGTCGTCGGCTGCGCTGTTGATGCGTAATCCAGATGATAATCTTTTAACGCTAGTTGACAACCGAACACCAATTATAAAGAAATAAAAAACCTAAAAAAGAGCATAAAGCCACTAGTTATAGGCATATTCCCGTCCTTAAAAATTTAAGCTATTTTACATGAATCACCCTTATTTTGGCTTTTTAAACTTTAATTTAAGATAATATATATCAATAGATTATTAATATTTTTTATTTTTATTAATAAATTATTATATTTTGGGACTTAATGTTTTGAGAGAGTTTAATTATTTTTTTTAGGTTTTTTAAAAAAAAGCTTGACTCCCCTGCCTGTTTTGATCTAAAATCTTCCCAAGGCGTTCACTATTCAACCGCCAACATGTTTTAATCAATCTTTAAAAAAAAAATAGAATAAATTTTTTAATTTGGCAATTTTGGGTAAATATGAAAGCCACATTGACCCTAAAATTTGTGGAATCTTTACCTCCCTGCTCAAAACGGCAGATTATTTTTGATACCAAGCAGCCCGCTTTGGCCCTTTTCGTGACCCGTCAGTTTAACAATAATCAGGGTCGACTCAGCGGGGGGCATAAATCGTTTTATTTGTTTTATAAGACGCATAACGGTCCAAAAAGACAGCTGCATTTGGGAGCGTTTCCTTATTTGAGCCCCAATCAAGCTAGGGCTAAGGCTAAAGAACTTTTGACCTTAGTCTATCAAGGCATAGATCCTGCTTCTAAGACCGAGCCTGCGGCCTGGCGGGTTTTGACGGTCGATGGGGTTTTGGACCTTTTCTTTGAAGAATACGTTGAGGTTCACTTAAAAAAACAAACTCTCAAAAGCTACCGTTCCTTTAGAAGAACGCATCTGAGCCCGGCCTTGGGTCAGAAAAAAATCGTTGAAGTCTCTTATGAAGATATGAGCAATCTTCACGGTGCCTTGCGCCACAAGCCGACCACGGCTAATAGGCTGTTATCGCTGTGCTCAAAGTTTTTTAATTGGTGCGAAAAGAAAAACTATCGACAGAGAGGCTCTAATCCCACCAAGGGAATAGAGCGCTATCAAGAAAACCCTATTTTAAGATTTCTAACTCAAGAGCAGATGAAGCTCATTTGGGAAGCCGTGGTTAATTTGGATAGGGCCGGTAAGTTAAATCCGCTGCCAGTTTTGGCCTTTAAGCTATTGATTCTGACCGGGGCTAGAAAGAATGAAATTTTAGGGCTCAAGTGGTCAGATATAGAATTTCAAAATAGCAGGGCCATCTTAAGTGAGAGTAAAACCGGCTTTAAGGTCATTCACTTACCTCAACAAGCTATAGAGCTTTTAAAAAAACTACCCCAAGAAGGCGTTTACGTCTTTCCCAGTAGCTCTGTTTCTGGGCATTTGTTCGATCTGCAGTGGCAGTGGCAAAAAGTTCTAGAGGAATCTGGGCTCAAGGGAAGGTGGCGCATCCATGATTTAAGGCACGGTTTTGCCTCCGCCGCAGTCAATAGCGGCGGCTCTTTGGCCTTTATCGGCTTTCTTTTGGGGCATAAAAAATCCAGCACTACCGAGCGCTACGCTCACGTGGCCCAAAACCCAGCTCAGGCCCTTTTAAATCAGGTGGCCCAATCTATCGTTGATTTTGAGCCGCCCAGCGCTTAACCATCATTTTCTATATCCGTAACCGTTCACCAAGTCTTTTTTTCCCCACGTTGCGGCTGGTACGACTTTCGAGTTGTGATTAAGTTTTAGCAAACCCTTAAGATCTTAACATTAGTTCTTTTGTGGTTTCTATTTAGCTCTCTGCTCCAACCATATACTTTAACTTTGATTAATGTTAAATTTACTAAGCTCCTATAGGGCTACATTGTTGCGGTATGTGTCGTCCCTTTCAATAGGCTTGGCCCCGCAACTTTCTCTCTTGTGAACGAGCCCTTAAACGTTCACATTTGTGAACTGACACCGATATCTTAATCCTAAAAATTTTATTACGATTTTGATTGTTGTTGAAATCAAGCCCTAAGGCGTTGGGCCTGGGGCTATTTTTTTTCTCCGCTTCATTTGGCCGCATGATTACCAATACTTTCGTCTTGAATCGAGGTTACCCAGAGTCGATTTGAGATCTGATAATAGCTTTCTTACTTTCTCTCTATCTTTGGGTTAAGGCTAGTTTGAGACCAATCTTACCTGGTGGTTTATGATTAGATATCGGCGACTATAGTTGGTTTTGCGCCTCTCGTAGCTTAATCCTTCTTTTCTAAATTGGTTGTAGTTTAAATCGAGCCCTAGGCCTTGAGCCTGGGTTTTTTTTTCGCCTAATCCGAAGTTCCCTCGCGAAAAGAGTAAACGTTTGAAATATATGGACAAATTTTTTTATGTACCCATACGTCCTTAAATTAATAGCTTATTATTTAAAGTTAATATCAATTTTATGTACCCATAACACCATTTATCTCTATACTTTAAGTT
>JAITQT010000428.1 GCA_031288745.1 Deltaproteobacteria bacterium | reverse complement strand
TAAGTAGAAACGTTAAAAGAACTAATGTTAAGAACTTAAGGGTATGCTAAAACTTAATTACAACTCGAAAGTCGCTACCAGCCACAACGTGGGGAAAAAAAGACTTGGTGAACGGTTACTTAGGTTTTAAATTCACAGCCTTTATGGCCGTTTTAAAGCCCTAATCACCTAACGAATCCAACTAGAAGACCGCTCTTGGCCATAAAAAAGAAAATTTATCTTATCGTCGGCTTACTCGTCGCCGTAGCCCTGACTATTGGTTTAGTCAGTATCCTGTCCTTAGATTCTTTAGATGAAAACATGGAAACTGGCTTTGATCTAACTCTTAATCACTCCTATAAACTTAAATCCTTAAAAGCCGACATTGATCTCATTTCTTTGTCTATTCGAGAAGTCGTCCTCCACGAGGGAAGCGAGGAAATGAAAACAGAAAAGGAAAAAATTGATACATTAATTAAAAACAACATCGATCCTATGCTCTCGACCTACAAGCCTACCCCTCAAAACGCTTCGACTTAGTCCCAGTTGGAGGGCGTTTGGGGCAACCATAAAGAGCTTGTTGAAAAAATTTATAAGCTTAGTTATACCAGCACCGGCCACCAAGCTAGAAAATTAGCGACGGTTTCAGATATCACTTTTTGGCAAAATAACGAAACGCCTCTCTTGGAAATATACCGAGGTCCCAAAGACTCCTCTGATCCCAGCCAGCTTAAGATAGCCACTATAGCCATGGAAACCTTAGAGGTGATAAAAAATCTACACCTAGCCATCAAAGTGGCCCTACTGTCGACCTCAGGAGCCGAAAAGTAATCGTTTTTCCTAAAAGCGGAGGAAATTAACGCTCAGTTTGTAAAAGATCTCGAAACCTTACAAAATTTACTTACTTCATCCTCTAGCTAAGAACCAAGAAATCACAGCCGTTTCGGATAGATTTAGTTCCGAAGGTAAGATTGAATTTGACGACCAAGGAGGGTTAATTTTCTCCCCTTCAGCCAGCCAAGCCTCTATTAATTTGATTTCTCCTTACTCCAAGGAAGCTTCTGAGATATTTTGGAACAAGCTTAAGCCTTACTCCCCTCTTATTTCTTAGTATTACGCTCAAATTAAAACCCTAGGCCTCGACGATAGTAACGCTAAAGCCACAGAAATTTTGACCACTGATTGTAATTTAATCCGCATCCAAGAAGAAAAACTTATCTCGGCCATGATCGCCGAAGGCGACCGCAAAGTCGAAGCGGCGGTTAAAGAGGCTAAAAATACCTACTCAATCGCCCATTTCGTTCTCATTTTAGTCTCCGGGGTGGGGCTTTACCGGCGGCCTTATCCTAGCCTTTATCTTCGTCTCCTCCATCGTCCGCTCTCTTGAGCATATTGAAGTTAGCCTTAAGCTCTAACGCCGAGACTGTCGATGGCATGGCCAAAAATTTATCCGACGCCGCCTCTCAAATGGCCACCGGGGCTACTGAAAACGCTGCTGCTCTAGAAGAAATCAGAGCCACTATGGAAGAAATCCACTCTAACACCAAAAAGAACTCTGAAAATATGTTGGAAGCGGATAACTTAATGACCCAGGTGGCCCAAGAGATGGTAAGCGCCGATCAATCCATGACCGATGTCTTGCAGGCCATGAAGACCATCGCCGAGTCTGGGCAGGCCATTAATAAGATTATTAAGACCATAGAAGATCTAAGCGCAAAAAGTCACCTTATATGAGTCCATAAATTTGTAACAGAGCCTTATTACTAGTTAATTTTTTTGACTATTTTGATTTTAAGAGGTTTTTGCGCTTCGATCATAGAAGAAATCGCATCTCAAACAAATCTCTTGGCCTTAAACGCCGCAGTAGAAGCCGCCAGGGCCGGGGAGGCTGGAGCCGGTTTCGCGGTGGTAGCCGAGGAAGTTAGAAATTTAACCGCCAGAAGCTCTGAAGCGGCTAAAAACACTGATAACCTCATCGCCACGACTATCGGTAATATTAACGCTGGCGCTAAAATCGTAGACTCTGTCTCTGGATATTTTAAGACCGTCACCGAACACGAACAAAAGGTGGCTAGCATCCTAACTGAAATTACTACTGCCACTAAATAGCAAAACATCGGCATAGACGAAGTTAACCGCGGCATCGCTAACATTGACGACGTCATTCAAAGCACCACCGCTTCCCTTGATGAAACTTCCAACGAGGCTAGTCGGCTGTTGGAACAAGCCGATTCACTATTAAACGCCATTGATAATCTAGTCATTCTTACTAGCGGACGTGGGGCTAAGCCAAGTATTACTAACGCTTCTCTTGGTCAACTACCCCTCCCTAAATAAAGTAAGGGGCTTGAAAAACTTTCAGTTGACTAGAGTAAGCTAGGGTAAAGGCTCACGGCTCAAGGTCTTTTCAGTTTCGCCCTCATTAAAGCTCTGGTTTTAGATAAGGGCAAGGTAATTAATGCCCACAACTTAAGAAAACACCGGGTCTCCCGTAAAAAAGTAGCTCTAGTGAAAGACCCATGCTTGCTTACTATCTTCAGCTATCTAGGGAATAATTTAATACTATATATCATATATTTAGTAAAATTTAATAAAAGAACTAATAAATTTGGTTCTACGAAGCCATCTCAGCCGGCGATTTCTTAAGTTGCCAACATTGGTGAGTATAATGGAAAATCAAAGAACTCTAGAATGAAAACAAAATTCAAGCCAGAATGCGCCTTAACTCCCCTCCCTGAAGGTGGGATTTTTACAGCGCTTCAGATAAATCATTCCTAACCGACTTTTTAAATCTGCTTCGCCTTCCTAGCCCTTTTACCTTTATTAAGGTCTAAAAAAATATATTTGGAGCATTATTTATGGAAGAATTAATAAAACGAGCTTTTGATGATTTAACTTTAGCCATCTCGGCGGCCAGCGATCAATACGGTCGGATAGCCCAAACAGCTAAAACCATAGCCGATTGCCTCATCGGTGGAGGGGCCATTTTTCTTTGTGGTAACGGCGGCAGCGCAGCCGAGGCCCAACATTTCGCCGCCGAATTCGTGGGCCGCTTTTTAATGGAAAGGCCAGGCCTAGCTGCCATCGCCCTGACCACCGACACCTCTAAACTTACGGCCATTGGAAACGATTATGGCTTTGAAGAAACCTTTGCTAGGCAAATTAAAGCCCTCGGCCGCCCCGGTGACGTGTTGTGGGCCCTATCCACCTCTGGCGTTTCCCCTAACGTGATTAAGGCCTTAGCCACCGCCTCCGAGTCTGGTCTACGCACTGTCTTTATGTGCGGAATAAGCGATCCGCCCGAAGGCGCGGCCGAGATTATCATCAAAACCCCAGCCGCGCAAACGCCTAGGATCCAAGAACTCCACTTACTCTACGGCCACGTTATCTGTCAGCTAGTTGACTCAATTATTTTTGAAAATAATTACCTTAAAAAGTAATAAACTTTACCCTTCCCTTCGGATTAGAGTAAGTTGGCAAATTTTCTCTATAAAATAAAACTATCATTCTTTTTCTTGTTTTTAAGCTTAGGTCTAATAGCTCCAGCCGAGGGCCAACTAACGGGCCAAAGCTCGACCGACCAGCCTAGCCGCAACGAGCTCGGCCGCGAGGCCGCATCCACCTCTACCAAAAACATCCTAACCGTCAGTCTTATCCCCGAGCGCCCTATTAGCGCCAGATCCTTAGCCCATCTCTACGAGAGCATGCGCAAAGAGCCTGAATTAGACGTTATAGACATAGTAATTTACGCCCGTAATTTGGCCTTAATCGTCTCCCTAGACACCGACCCCAGCGGGATCAATAAAGCCCTGGAAGAGACGAACTGGTCCTTGGAGCGTTTAATTTATGTTTGCGCTAAAGTGGGGGTAGGACTTAGCCAGCTCGTTTACCCAGAAAATCCACGCTTAATTAATCGACCTGATTTCGTAGACCCAACGGCAGCTGAAGAAGCTCTAATTAAAGAAAATTTAACTTATTTAACTCAATCTTACGAGCTATTATCGGCTAAACCGAATGACAAGACCCGCCGCCCGCCAAAAGAACCAAGCGCCCCCTCTAGCCGTTAATATAGTTTCAATAATGAAAATAAGGCTGGCCATATTATTTAACGCACTTAAAAAATCACCATTCTTTGGCCCTGCCCCTTCACTCTTTGGTTTTTAAGCTATTCTTTTTTTTGCCAATAACGAAATTGGCACCTCTCGTCTCCGTTCATGATTACCTGTTTTCGACTCATCCTCACCCCAGGGGCAAACCCCTTAATAAAGGCCTCGTCTCGAGCGCAAGAGAGTAAATAGCCCATGTCTTCCAAGCCCATTTCTCGGTAGCACTCGGCGTAACGACAACGGACCACGTCATAATCTAATCTTTCTTGATCTGAGGCTAAAATCTTAATTTCTAGGGCCCCGCCGCGGGCCCACAGAGGTAGAATTTGCTTAAAGCTTTCTAAACTCCCCCCATCTTTAGCCTGCTCAGCCATCCTTCGGCCGTCTTCCTCAGCCGCCTCTTCAATAGCCTCTAAAAGCAAACGCGTGGCCTTCTCGCGGCCCAGTTCTCTAACTAAGACTGAGTGGAGAGTTTTTAAGATCTTAGCCTCGACCTTTCTCGTTTCTAGTATAGTTATGGCCTCATCAGACAAAAGTTTCTCCTCACCTAAGTAAGAGCTAAGACAGATTCATTGCCTAACTGTGTAGTTAAGGTCATTTGCGCGTGTCTGTTCACAAATGTGAACTTTTAAGGCCCGTTCACAAGAGAAAACGTTGCGGTACCCTACCTATTGAAAGGGACGACACATACCGCAACAATGTAGCCCCCTATAGGAGCTTAGTATTTTTTACTTTAATCCAAGTTAAAATATAAGGTTGGAGCACCGAGCTAAGTAGAAACCTCAAAAGAACTAATGTTAAGATCTTAAGGGTATGCTAAAACTTAATTACAACTCGAAAGTCGCTA
>JAITQT010000416.1 GCA_031288745.1 Deltaproteobacteria bacterium | reverse complement strand
CATTTTTGGATAAATATTGCTGATTCTTACTAAGGGCAATAAGGGAAAGCGGCAAACGGATTGTGTCCGTCTGCCGCCTGTGGCGTGGCTATTGGTAAATCTGTTCGTTTCTTAGTTGTTGCATTAGCTAATTAAGAAAAAAACTATAACATAATTTATAATTTTTAGAATAATGTGTACGATCTAGTCCGAGAAATATCGTAATTTACGCTGACTTGATTTACTCTAGCCCTGGTTTGATTGGAGCGAGGCTCGTATTCTAGAATAAAGCTAATTCTTGGCTCTATTTTACCTTCTATGCGCGGTGATAATCTACCGTCAGCGGCGAGTCCTGGTTTGGAGCGCCCTCTCGCCTCTAAGGCATAGCTGATGGGAGCGTCGAGCCCATCGGCGGCTATGCCTTCGCGGTTTAGCGGTAGTCTGGTTAGGGTATAGTCCAGATCAAGCGAAAGACCTAATTCTTCTATGGTTGCGCCGGTTTGAGTGGCTAGATAATAATTAGTAAGAGCGATTAAATCCGCCAGCCCCTCGTGGTTTATAAGGCTTCTAACGGCGTCGGAAAATTGCTGACTGCAGACTCGTTTTAGCTTCTTGTCGAGGCGTTCGGTTAACGCTCTAACCTCAGTGGAGTCGGCTAGGATAGGAGAGGAGTCAAAAAGGGGAGGGTGCCATCTGTTCTCTTCTTCCTCGGAGTCCGTAAAAACGTTTAAGTTAGCGTGCCCCTGGAGAAAATCCTCGTTTGTGGCCTCAATTAGCCTTTGCTGGGTCACCCCTTGGGCGTTAAGAGCGTCGTTGACGTGGGTTTGAATGTTTTCAATGATAGAGCGATCTTCTATGTTTAGAGCTAAGCTCGACGGGTTAAATGAAAAGAATAGGTTATCCGCGATCTGGGGGGCTAAAATATCCATCTCGTTTTCAGTTAATATTACCTCGCGACCAAAGCGAAAATCTGGGTGGTCGCCTACGTTTACGAGAACTTGATTCTTAAATTGTTCTAAACTGGCTAAAAATTCGCGTCTATCATCGACGTGGCGTAATTTGGCGCTAACGTTTATTTTCAAGTATTCTAGCGTCCTGAGGATTTTGGCAACTCCAACCTTAAGCGGGTTATTCGAGTAATTCTCGACCTGGTCTATGGCCTTCTTAAAATTTTCCTCGGCCCTAAAGCGGGTTTTAAGAGAGGCTAAGAATTGACGATAGTCTGAGGCTAGCCAATTAGGAACTCTTTCTAGGTTATCAAGACCACCTCTTATGGCCGCCTTATCGGGGTTGCGGCTAAAAATCCGGGCAAGGGTTTGATGAAGATTAGTGAAAAAACGTTTAAGAGCACCAAAAAAACCCGGTTTTGAACTTAGTTGTGGGTCGTGACAGGGAATCATAGCGGAATAACCAGTTTCTTTGGTCGATAAGCCGCGGTACCCGTAGGGCTCCAATTTAACGTAGAGTAGTTTCGCGCCTCTAGAGGGCTCGCCTTCAGGTAGTTTTTGGTAGAGAAGCGATCTTGCGCCGTAAGGGGCGACTTCATTAAAGACGTCGATGGCGCGGGCTTGGCAGCCTTCTTGGCTTTGGTATTGAGGAAAGTGATCAGAGGGGCGCGGGTAAGAGTTGGCTAGATCTAAGAAGCGCTTTAATTTTCCGTCTGGATCGTTTATGAGCATACCTCCTGCCTTAAATTCCTTCGGCGTAACTGGCGTTCCCCCCGCCGAGGCGGAGGCCTTAGAGGCCGCTAAGGCCTGTAGATACCACATAAGCTGGGAGAGTTCCGTCTCGCCTACGATCGGCGGGTTGGCACCTGGGTGGAAATTTTCGAAATCGCCGTTTTGGATTCTAGCGTAGAGATCTGCTCCAGCCTGGATAAATTGCTTAATGGCGTTAGGCTGATTGCCATTGAGAGGCATCAAGGCCACCCGCCCGCCTCCGAGCATGATCGGGGCGAGGCTATGGTTTTGATAGCAAGCGCTGTTGGCCGAAAGGGTAAGAGAGCGCGCTTCGGTAATTTTGTCGTTGCTAATAATCGGTAAAAAAAT
Source organism: Deltaproteobacteria bacterium (assembly GCA_031288745.1). Taxonomy (GTDB): domain Bacteria; phylum Desulfobacterota; class Desulfarculia; order Adiutricales; family Adiutricaceae; genus JAITQT01. The sequence goes on along the minus strand of JAITQT010000416.1, from coordinate 981 downwards.
ATGACTATTGCGACTAAAAGAAAACAAAGCGGACAAACGGGGTCGGGCGCTCTGAACTATCACGCGAGCCGCCTGGGGCGAGGGAGCTAATTGGGCGTCGCTTAAGGACGCCGCTCCTATCAGTTGTGGGGGGGCTATCGGCGTCCAATTTAGAGAAGCGGGGGGATTAGGCGGCTCATTGGTTATTAAAGTCGCTGAAAAGGGCCTTTGGTCAGGAGCAATAATTTGTTGCTCAATTACTCTAATAACTTCACTCATTTTTTTTCCATAATTAAGTGATATTTAAGTTGATAATTTAGGACAAAGTTTTTTTTAGGGCTAGCCCTCTTTATCGTAAACTTGGTAACCAATGGGGATCAACTTTAGCTCTTTCGTGAGTATAAGCAAATTATGTACCAGCTCTAAGCCGATATATTATTACGGACTATTAATGGAGATGAGCATACTAGTTCATAGACTTAAAGTTCTTTTCAAGCTTATAGGCCTCTAGAGGATTAGTTGGCGACTGGCTAACAAAGTTGGTGGTACCAGCTTAAGGCTAAACAAAAATAATTTTGATCGCAGCGCAAAAAGTCCCCTTTATCAATTCTTAAATATCTAACATAGCCAAATTACTAGTTAATTTTTTAGACTTTTTTGATTTTAAGAGGTTTTTGCGCTTCGATCAATTTTAACAAAAGCGCAATAAAATTCCGTCCTTAAATCTTTGACCTTAAGCCATGGCTTGAGCTAAGCCTTTTCGTTGGCCTAAAATGCCGCGGCTAGGTTCGGCTCAAGTTGAGAAAGGCCTTTGGTTAAAATTACGAACAATATGAATTTAAAGTCGTTAGCTGCTCAAACAAGATTTGATAGATCTAATCAACCTGATTTCCCGGTCATTTTTCCTACTACAGGATGAATTATTTTTAGTTGTCTTGGTAAAAACTAACTATTTAGCCGGATATATTAAATATGAAAAATTTTTTGGTTAACTTATCAATT
>JAITQT010000355.1 GCA_031288745.1 Deltaproteobacteria bacterium | reverse complement strand
TAAATCTATTTTGGCGACTTTAACACTTCTGTGGAAAAAAAATGCTCTCGGAACTAAAGGTTTCTAACCTAGCTCTCATCAAGTGTCTCACTTTAAGCTTTGGCACAGGTGCCAACATTCTAACCGGTGAAACCGGGGCCGGAAAGAGTATCTTAGCCGGGGCCTTAAGCTTACTTAGAGGGGCTAAAGGGTCAAGTGAACTAATACGCGCCGGTGCTAGTGAAGCTAAGATTGAAGCCTTGTTTCATTTAGAGCGCCCCGCCGATTTAGCCCACCTGTTCGAAGAACTATCCCTTGAACCGCAAGACGAATTAATCGTCCAAAGAGTAATCTCCTCAACAGGACGCACTAAAATTCGGGTTAACGGGGCCTTGGCCACCTTAAACCAATTAGCCGCTTTGGGCGAAGAGTTACTGGCCATCAGCGGCCAACACGACCAACAAAGTTTAGTGAAAGAGTCTAAGCAACTAGACTTTCTTGACGCCTTTGGCCGACACCAATCACTTTTAGCTGATATGGCCGAGGCCTTCCGCGAGCGAGATAACGTTGAAAAACGCTTGGCTCTTTTAGAAAAACAAATCAAAGATGGCCTTCAACTTCGCGATTTATGGGAGTTTCAGCTCTCCGAAATCCAAAAAATCGCTCCTAAACCCAACGAAGACGCTGAGTTAATGGATTTGAAGGCTAGCCGCAAATCCTCGGAAAAGCTCTCTAAGGCCTTTGAAGAGATAAACGCCATACTTTTGGGCTTCCCCGACGGCTTACTTGATAAAGCCGCCCGCCTTTCAAGGTTATTAACCCGAACCTCCTCTCTAGATGAGCGTTTGGAGCCGCTAGCCGAAAAGGCCGAGGACTGCGCAGCTAATTTAGAAGAGATTTCTCAACAGTTAGACAAGCTAAAAAAAACCCTTAATTTACCGCAAGATCAAGCCGAAGACCTAGAAGAGCGTTTAAGCCAGCTAGCTAAACTTAAAAGAAAATACGGCCCTGATCTCCAAGACGTCGTCGCCAAGGCCGAACATAATAAAGCTAGTTTAGCCTCTCTCGAATCGGCTGAATCGGAAAAACGAAACCTAGAAAAACTCTTATCTAAGAGCGTTGAAAAAACCAGCCAAGCGGCCTTAAAGCTTCGCGAGGCCAGATTAATATCGGCCAAGAGTTTAACAGAAAACCTTACCGCCACGCTAAAGGTTTTAGGCTTTCCGAAACTTACGATGAAGATAGACCTTGAGCCTCTTGAGCGCGATAAAGATCCAGGCTTGTCGGCCAACCTTAAAGGGGCCGACTTGGTTAGCTTTCTTTTTTGCCCCAACCCCGGGGAAGGCTTAAAGCCTGTTTCAAAAATAGCTTCCGGCGGCGAACTCTCTAGAGTGATGATGGCCCTTAAAATCGCCCAAGAACCTAGAAGCGATCAGAGCTTAGTCTTCGATGAGATAGATAGTGGCCTCTCCGGGGCCACCGCCGAAGCTGTGGCCGTTAAGATGGGAGAACTAGCGGCTCGCCAACAGATTTTTGTGATCACTCACCTCGCGCAGATGGCTTCTTTGCCAGGTCGACACTTTTTAATCGCTAAAAATCAAGATGAAACCGGTGACAGAACCGAAACTATCGTCTCTGAACTAGACCAGAGCCTTAGGGCCATGGAGCTAGCCCGTCTCCTTGACGGGGCCTCCCCATCGCCTGAGGCCCTGGCCCTGTCTCGCCGGCTTTTAAAGCAGTAACTTTCAACTTAATCTTTAGATGATTTCAAGGACTCTGTTCGGCGTGTCCGTTCACAAATGTGAACGTTTAAGGGCCCGTTCACAAGAGAGAACGCTGCGGTGCTAAGCCTATTGAAAGAGACGACACATACCGCAGCAATGTAACCCCCTATAGGAGCTTAGTATTTTTAACAGTAATCAAAGTTGATCGAAGCGCAAAAAGTACCCCTTTATCAGTCTTTAAATTTGTAACATACCATTGTTACTAGTTAATTTTTTTGATTATTTTTGCTTTTCCGTGGTTTTTGCGCTTCGATCAAAGTTAAAATATATGGTTGGAGCAGAGAGCTTAAGTAGAAACGTTAAAAGAACTAATGTTAAGAAATTAAGGGTATGTTAAAACTTAATTACAACTCGAAAGTCGCTAGCAGCCGCAACGTGGGGAAAAAAAGACTTGGTGATCGGTTACTGTTCGGATAACCATTATTATTAAAAAATTAAATTTATTCATTATTTTTTTTAATTTAATTATTACCTAAGGAGCTTCTTATGCTAAAAAAATATCATTTTATTTGTTGTAGCTCTTCCAATATTTTAAACATTATTAGCTATTTTTTATTTTTATATTTATATTTAAAACCTTTTAGACATAAAAGCAAAGAGTATGCCTTCTATAGTTGAATTAAAAAAAAGACCTATCTACGCCTACCTAATGGTTTTGACCTTTGGTCAGGCGGCCTCCTTCCTTGGCTGGAACGCAATCTATACTAACTTCGCCGTTGAAGTAGCCCACCTCACTGGCCAACAAAATGGAATCATCCAATCCTTCCGCGAACTCCCCGGACTCTTATCGGTCGGGGTCATCGGTCTACTTCTAATTTTTAAAGAAAATACAGTCTGCTCCCTTTCGGTCCTCCTTTGCGGACTGGGAGTGGTCTGCGCCGGCTGGTTTCCCACCTTTTGGGGCCAACTGTGGTTCACCTTTGCCCTCTCTCTCGGCTTTCATTATTTTGAGGCCGTAAATCAAAGCCTTACTCTTCAACATTTCGAACTAACCGAGGCCCCTTTAGTTATAAGTCAGTTACGTTCCGTAACCGCCAAAGGCTCTCTAACCATGGGCCTAATTATCGTTCTACTATCCGGTACCCTCGACTGGCGGTTCCTCTTTGGTTTGGCCGGTTCCACCGCCTTAGCGGCCGGAATCTGGTCTTTTTGGCACAAACCAGATAACTCTTTGCTTGTGGTCCAACGCAAAGGCTTTGTGTTAAAAAAACGGTATTGGCTCTTTTATGTCTTAACTATCCTTTCCGGGGCCAGGCGCCAGATATTTAACGTCTTCGCTATTTTCCTATTGGTTCAGCACTTTAAATTTACTTTGTTTCAAATGAGTTTACTACTGCTACTAAACAACCTGATTAATTTATTTCTTAACCCTTTCATTGGCCTGGCTATTAACTCAGTCGGCGAAAAAAAACTCCTAACCGCTAAGTACTCAGTCGTTTTTCTGTTGTGCTTAACCTACGCCGCTTGCAATAGCGCCGCCTTAGCCGCGATTTTATATATAGTCGATCAGATTTCTTTTTGCTTCACCGTCTCTTTAAGGACCTATTTTCAAAAAATGGCCGATCCTAAAGACATTGCCCCCAGCATGGCCGTAGGAGTAACCGTCAACCACATCGTGGCCGTGATGGTCCCTTTTATAGGAGGGTTGCTCTGGATGATCGACAGGCGCATCCCCTTTTTAATGGGTGCCGGCTTTGCAGCTTTATCTTTAATAATGACATCTTTCATAGATTACCAGAAAGCCTGGAGCACCGAAAACTCGCTAGGTTAAAAACGGCTTAAAGCTTATCTACAATAAGCCCGGCACCTATTGGTTAAGGCCTTGGCGCTAGCCAATAGCTTTTCTAATTGACCAAAATCCTATCGGTTGTTAACCAGCCTATAGCGGCTCTCTTAAGCTTACCCATCAACAGCGCCGCCGCGATAGCCATCAGAGAAATGATGCAGGCCGATTACGCCACCTAAAATTAGGCTCTCCGCCACACCGCCGTGGCTATCAGCACAATTTAGACGGCCAAAGGGGCTCTTAGGCTTAATCGACGATAAGCTCGGGCCTATGAAAGAGCTCGCCTAGCAGTCCGCCACCGAAACTTACCTTACGATCCCAATCAGGACATCAACTCCGAATAACTGGCCAGGGCCGCCGAAAGCCGCATTTCCCTTGTAAAGCTGATCGCCAAGATAACTAAATTTACCAAAAACGTAACCGTTCACCAAGTCTTTTTTTCC
>JAITQT010000322.1 GCA_031288745.1 Deltaproteobacteria bacterium | reverse complement strand
GGTGAATCGTATTGTATGCGTGTTTTTGTTGTCTTGCGGCCTGCACTTCGCTTCTGCAGCCAATGTGGCCCTCCGCCTTAGTGAGAGGACCACGCGTAAAATTGATAAACTTATCGTCGCCGGGAACACGGAAGATATCTTTGAAATAAAACATGGCGGAAGAAAGGCCAAACTTGCGGGCTTTGAGTCAGAGATCATTGAATTATCCCACCAGACAAAGTATCGCCGACAAATTATCCGACCTAAAGAGAGCCGCTGAATATTCTCGTCTTATCGCCGGAAAACAAGGCTCGGGGCCTCTTGGCTAATGGCCTCGAGCTTACTTTGATCGCCTGTCGTTTCAATATAGAACTTCATTTTAGGTTCTGTGCCGCTTGGCCTCATGGCAAACCACGAGCCATCGGAAAGGATGGCTTTGAGCCCACCTATGGACGCGTTGTTGCCCGAAGCCCTATTAAAGGCTTCAATCACGGACAGTGTGCCAACGCGCTTTCCTATTATAGAATCAGGATCGATGTTTTGGAGTTTATCTTTTTCCGAGGTAGCCAGTTCGCTATCGATCCGACGATAGCGAGTGGCCCCGTAGGTTTTGGTAATTTCGTTAAAAACCTCGTGAGGAAGTTTTTCGGTCTTAGCGGCTCTTTCGGCGGCCAAAAGAGTCATACAAAAACCGCATTTATCGGTGGTCCAGACTTTGCCGTCTTGGCGTAAAAATGAAGCCCCGGCGCTCTCCTCCCCTCCAAACACTAAATTACTATCTTTTAATCCAGAAACGAACCATTTAAAGCCCACCGGGGTCTCATAGATAGCTCGGCCCGCCCCCTTTACTACCCTATCAATGATACTAGAAGAGACTAAAGTTTTGCCAACTTTAGCGTTTTTAGGCCAGTTGGGACGGTTTTGTAAGAGATAGTAAATGGCGGTGGCTAAATAATGGTTGGGTTCCATTAAAGCTCCCCCGGAGACAATGCCGTGGCGATCAAAGTCGGGGTCGTTGCCAAAACAGAGATCGAACTTATCGGCCTTTTTTAAGAGGTTGGCCATGGCGTAGGGCGAAGAGCAATCCATCCTAATGCTCCCGTCGGCGTCGAGGGTCATGAAGCTAAAAGAAGTGTCGACGTGAGGGTTGAGCACAGTGATATTTAGCCCCCAGCGCTCGGCTATGGGGGCCCAAAAATGGACGCCGCTCCCTCCCAAGGGGTCTACCCCGAGACGAAGGCGAGCGGACTTAATTAGTTTCATGTCTACAATTTGGCCTAAAGCCTCGACAAAGGGCGTTATTAGGTCGGCCTCTTTAATAGTTTTAGCCGAAAGTGAATTAGATAAGCTTAAACGCTTAATGGGCTCGGGTTTGTCCATTAAACTTTTGGCCCGGCGCTCTATCCATTCGGTAGTGTCTAAGTCGGCCGGCCCTCCGTGGGGCGGGTTATATTTAATGCCCCCATCTTGGGGAGGGTTATGGCTAGGGGTTATGATTAATCCGTCGGCTAGGTTCTGAGGATAGCGTTGGTTGTGCTCTAAGATCATAAATGAGATAACCGGGGTCGGGCAGTACTCACGGTTTTTACTTAGAATCACCTCCACCTCGTAGGCCGCCAGCACCGACAGGACCGTGCGCCAAGCGGCTTCGGAGAGGGCGTGGGTGTCGTAGCCAAGAAATAAAGGCCCTTTGTATCCCTTAAAGCTGCGGTACTCGACTACACTTTTAGCGATGGCCACTACGTGAGGCTCGTTAAAGCTACCTTTCATGGCGGCACCTCTGTGACCAGAGGTACCGAATGCTACCGGGGCCGCAGGTTTTAGGGTGTAGTAGTCGGCTATAAGGGCCGCTTGATTGACCAACGATTCGGGGGGGGCCGGTTGACCCGCTAGAGGATGAAGGGGCATAATCGACGCTTTCGTTGATTTAAAAATTTATTTTCGGCCTCAAAGGCCGCGCTAAAGGCTTAAAATAGAAAAATTTAAGTTTTTAGGTTAAAAGCCTTCGGCATCTAGCAAGGCCGCCGCCCCCACCAAAGGGGCCTTATTTAAGAGAAGGCCAGGTAGGATTTTAATCTCGTCTAAGGTAGCCGTGACCAGATGGGCCTTTAAGACTTCTTTAATCGGGCCTATCAGGTGCTCGTAGGCCCCTGAGGCTCCGCCGCCGATAACCGCCGTTTCAAGACCAAGTAAATTAAATATACCGCAAAGGATTTGACCTAAGGCCTTTCCGGCTTGTCTAAAGACAAATAGAGACATTGGGTCGCCTTGTTCGGCTAAAGATTTCATGATTTCAGGGTTGATCCCCTCAATACTGCCGCTATAGAGGGTCTCTTTTTTAGCCATGAGCCACTCTTTGGCAGCATTCGTCATCCCTTTGGCCGAGGCTACCGTCTCCAAACAGCCTTGGCGTCCGCAGCCGCAGATAAGGGCATTTGAGTCTCCTAGAGAGATATGACCTATTTCAGCGGCGCTACTAAAAGAGCCCGACCACAAACGACCGTTTAAGATAAGCCCCCCGCCTACTCCGGTCCCCAAAGTCACCGTAATTTGATTATTATAGCCTCGGCCGGCCCCGGCCAACCACTCTCCCAAAGCGTAAAGATTAGCGTCGTTTTCTAGTCTAGTAGGCAATTCCAAAGCCTGGCAGATTATTTTAGTGATGGGTATGTCTTTCCAACCTTTGATGTTGGGGGCCACCACCACCAAACCCTCCTTAGGTTTTATCCAGCCTGGGGCACCTATGGCTACAGCCTTAGGGCGGTTACGCGGTGGGGCTTGTGACCAAAGAGATTTAAGTTGTTCGATTATTAATTTCAGTAAATGAGAGGTATTTTTACCCTTTTTGGTGGGAAAGGTTTCAGTCGATAAAATCTCCCCCGTGCGTCCGACTAGTCCGCTATTGACGTTGGTACCGCCAATATCTAAGGCCAGAAATGTGTCCTCGTCGCTAGCCTTGATTTTAAGCATCAATCATTACCTTTAAGGGCTCCCTATCCGTATGGGATGGCGTTAAGAAAAAAAACTAAGGTTAGAAAAATTCTTAAGCGTTTTTTAACAATTTATTATTATAGCACTTAACCGGTCTAAAGTGATTAGAATTTTTTTGAGGCGCTTAAAAAGTGTTCGCCGCGGGAACTTTTATAGAGACAAAGCCTGGGGAGGGGCCTGGGGATATTAGTTTGATTTTAGTCTGAGCTTGGGATTGAGGGAGGAAAGAGGCCAGGGAGAGAAAAAAGAAAAATTGGCTGGGGAACAGGGATTCGAACCCCGATAGGCAGATCCAGAGACTGCAGTCCTACCCTTAGACGATTCCCCAGTGCATTAAGTTAGTAGCCTCGGTCGATAGAATAAATTCAAATAAGCTTACAACGCCCTTGGCCGTCACCGATAAATTAAATGGCTATTTAACCTCCTTTAGAGGAATTTAAAATATACTCTCATATAATTACAAAGTCAAGCAAATAGGCGGGTGTTACAGGACGAAAGGGTTAAGGTTTTTTTAAACCTGCTTATACTGGCACGATTATTGCCGGCCTTTCCCTCCCCCGTTGCTGGCTACGACTGCTTCGGGTAGTTAATTTCTCTAAGTTTTTTATGAAGACTGCACCTAAAAATGATAGGCATGTTTGAATCAAGTTGACGATAGATGCGTTACTCTCTTTAGGCCACTTATTAGCTACCAGCTTAATAATCTTGAAGGATAGTTTAGGCATAGCCAATAATATTTGGGGGCGTTGTCTATCCTAACTTTGGTGTCATCTTCATCAAAGGTTCCGTCCACAACATTAATACTAAAGAACGAAATGATTTTCCATTTTAGGCCTTTATTTTTTGCTCGAAGTGCAAAAACCTCTTAAAAGCACAATAGTCTAAAAAATTAACTAGTGATAAGACTATGTTACAAATTTAAAGACTGATAAAGGGGACTTTTTGCGCTTCGATCAACCATAAATGGGTTAGC
>JAITQT010000230.1 GCA_031288745.1 Deltaproteobacteria bacterium | reverse complement strand
CATACCCTTAAGTTCTTAACATTAGTTCTTTTAACGTTTCTACTTAGCTCTCTGCTCCAACCATATATTTTAACTTTGATTAATGTTAAAATTACTAAGCTCCTATAGGGGGCTACATTTCTGCGGTATGGGTCGTCCCTTTCAATAGGCTTGGCTCCGCAGCGTTCTCTCTTGTAAACGGGCCCTTAAACGTTCACATTTGTGAACGGACACAACGAAAAATGCAAGCTCCGCCGTCAACGGCCCGACCTAAAGCAATGGGTTTGTACCAAGAAAAACGAAGTTAAATCCTCTACGTTGTTATTAAGGAGCTTGTTCTCAAGGTTAAAGTTCTAGTATAAATAGGCTGTTAACGCTAAAGCGGCCCCGATAGCAAAGCTACCGGGGCCGCTTTGTTCTCAAAATGTCCTCCAATGCTCCCTACGCCCCATAAGGCCAAGTTTTACTAGCTTATCTTGAGCCCCCACCGCAGCGAACAAATCTAAATTAGTCTTGAGCAGCATCGACATCTCCGCCGCCGGCATCGACCAACCTTAGGTATTTCAAAATTACGATTTAACAAATCTCTCTTTATGCAGTTTTTAGTCAAAAATAAATTTTCTTATTTTTTCCTCAAACATTTTATATCTTATTTTGCCGAAATCAGATTGACGAGTTACGCCGGCTCTCAATCGCGCTGAAAAAAATATTGGTATCCTTAGGACGTCGCCTCGCCTTAACAAACGCTATACTGTAACGTTTGTTCGCAGTGTAACCATTCACCAAGTCTTTTTTTCCCCACGTTGTGGCTGGTAGCGACTTTCGAGTTGTAATTAAGTTTTAGCATTCCCTTAAGTTCTTAACATTAGTTCTTTTAAGGTTTCTACTCAGCTCTCTGCTCCAACCATATATTTTAACTTTGATTAATGTTAAAATTACTACGCTCCTTTAGGGGCTTACATTGCTGCGGTATGTGTCGTCCCTTTCAATAGGCTTGGCCCCGCAGCGTTTTCTCTTGTAAACGGGCCCTTAAACGTTCACATTTGTGAACGGACACTTCGCAGTATAATAGCGAGAGCGTTTAGAGTTCTATTTTAGTTAGCTCCATTACGCATCCCCTTGACTCTTTATTATTTGTTTACAAGTAAAAGGCTAAAGCCCATGAACGATTTTAACCTATTACCCATAGGGAACACCGATTTTCCAGAAATCCGCCGAGAAGGCTTTCTTTACGCCGATAAAACCGAGCTTGTCTATAAGCTAATTAAGGCAAAAAAATCCTTTTTTTTGTCTCGGCCGCGCCGGTTCGGTAAATCTTTATTCGTGAGCACCCTTAAGTCGCTCCTTTTAGGTGGCGAAGACAATAGAATGCTTTTCGAAGGGCTTTGGATTCACGACCAAACGGACTATGATTGGCCCCCCAACCCAGTTATTCATCTGAGCTTGTCCTCAATAGTAACAGATTATAATGTATTAGGAGACGTTGCCCCTTTCGACTTCGATCTTCAAGACGACGACGGTGAATCGGGGCTTACTAAAGCCCAACGATTAGAAGCCGCTATAATTAAAAGAGCGGTAAACCAAGAATTGCGCGACAAATTAGTAGTAATCGCCGACGAGGAGAAATTGGACCTAAAGGGCAATTCTGCAGCCAGATTATTCGAGTCGTTGATTGCGTTACTTCACGCCAAATACTGTCGTAAGGTGACTATACTCATAGACGAGTATGATGCGCCGATACTTGCAGAAATTGAGAGCGATAATAGAGCTAAAGCGGTTAGAAAAGTTCTTAAGTCCTTTTACAGCGTTTTAAAAGATAACGATGAACGTCGCGGTTTTACCTTTATTACTGGGGTGACAAAATTTACTCAAACTTCAATTTTTTCCACCTTAAACAACCTAATTGATTTAACCCTGGATGAAGAATTCGCTAATATCTGCGGTTTTACTATGGAGGAATTCGACTCCTTTTTTAAAATATTTGGCCCAGAAATTCTCGCCAAATTAAAAACCGATGGCTATCTGTCCGCCAAGGCCACTCTAAAAGATTTAAGAGATAAGGTTTTGGAATGGTACGACGGCTATTCGTGGGATGGAAAAATTAAAGTTCTTAATCCCTGGTCTACACTTTCATTTTTTTCTAAAAAGGACTTTGGTAATTACTGGTTCACCACCGGAACTCCAACCTTTTTGGATACTATAGTCACACAGCGATACGAAAATCTATCTACTTTCAAAAGCGATTCTTCCATCACCGAAGAGCTAAATGCGGTGGATATAGGGAATTTTGAAACTAAGGCCTTGTTATTCCAGGCCGGGTATCTGACTGTTACTCAAATCAATAGAAAGGTAAAACCCAACGAATATTACTTAAGCTATCCCAATTTAGAAGTTGAAGTAGCCATGGCTAAGATCTTTTTTTCCTTCAAAAAAAATCCTTTTGAGAGGACTTTACTCAAAAGGCTTCAAGCCAAGGCGGCCTTAAAATTTCTAACTGAGAGAAACACCCTCAAATTCCTAAAGGCATTGGAGAGCATTTTGAGCGACGTAAATTATCATTTACATTTACCTTTTGAGGCCTTCTATCAAACGGTTTTCCAATTTATCTTGGATCTTTGCGCCCAACCTTATGATTCCGAAGGCCCGGTTGGCGACGGAAGATACGACTTACATTTTATATCTTCTTCCGGAGACGATTACGTCGTCGAGCTAAAGTATGTTAATGACTATAAAGATGAGCTAAAAACGGAAAACAACCCAAAATCGAAGGCGATTAGTAAAACTAAGGCTGAAGATCCAGTGCGAGAGTTAAATCGGCTTAAAACTAAGATGGACAAGATGGCTAAGGAGGCGATAGCTCAAATAGATTTAAAAAAATACATAAATAAATTTCAAGGTGGAGCCAATAAAATTTTCAAAGTCGCTTTAGTTATAGGAGGCCGCACTAACACGTGCGCCCTTATCGAGGAGGCCATAAACTGGAGAGCTGGACCTCTCGGAGGTGATTTTTAAATTCGACTTAAAAACGGAAATACATTTAAAAATTTATAGAGTTCTCGTTGAACCGAAACTGACTAAGACCACTCCACTCGCTTTTTAAACCTTGAGGTCCACATCGGACGAGCATCTTTAGCGCAGGCTAAATGATCTCGCCGCTAACCAAGAGCCTAGTCCACATGCCCTTCTAAGGTTTAGCCCAAAAACATGCATAGTGTTTTTCTCTCATTTCGCCTAAGTAAGCCAGCGAGGCATCATATCAAATGTTTTCTTTTTTGGGTATATACTCAAGAACGAAATGATTTTCCACTTTTGCTGTGTCACCAAAATGAATTTTTCGAGCTTTTTTAGCCAACCTTTTGTACTCTTCAGGAGGTCGAATGATTTTGAGGCTCTAGAATCTTTGTAATCTAGGTAATCTAGGACGAGATCAATTCGGGTCATTTTATGCTTAACTTCAAAAATTGTTGAGTTTATTATTTAGCAGATTCTTAAGAACCATAGTATAAACCTTGTAAGCAGAGGTGAATATAGCTCAGTGAAAAACCTATCAAGCAAAAACATTGGTAAAGGCGTTAGTAATATCTATTCAAGGAATAATATTAAGGTTAACCAAGAATTAATAGATATTATTTCTACCATTTTAAAAATGTCTATGGGTTCAACGCTGGCGAATCGTAATGTAAGCGTGTTTTTGTTGTCTTATAGCCTACACTTCGCTTCTGCAGCCAATTTGGCCTGCCTTAGTAAGCGGACCTCGCGTAAAATTAATAAACTTATCGTCGCCTAGAACACGGAAGATATCTTTGAAATAAAACGTGGCTAAAGAAAGGCCCAACTTGCGAGCTTTGAGTCAGATTTCATTGAAGAACTCAAGGCCAAGAACTATCCCACCATACAAAGTCTCGCCGACCTGATTTCCGAAAAATTTGGTATTAAGGTTTCGTTGTTAACGGTGTTGAGGCTTCAAAAAAAAATAACTTCAAGCTTTTGAAAAGCGGCTCTTTGCCGGCAGAGGCAGAGCCTAAAAAGCAGCTCACATTCTATCAGGAAGTTTTACTTCCGCTAATGGAGTAGGCCAAAACGGGTACCATGGCCTTTGTGTCCGTTAACGCCGCTCGTTTTGTTATGGGCTGCGATTATCTTGGCCAAATCTAGTGTCAAACTCGCCGATTTATAAAAACATTTTCAGGCCGTGCGCGATACAATGTCCTTAGCGCGTTGGAACTGGCCTCAAAGAAGCTGACTTTAGTTTAGGCCAATAACAGCGAACCTTTTTCCACCACGTCACTTTAGCTCAAAAGTTTGTCAAGTTTAAGTCATTTTAGATCAGGGCAAAAGCGTCAAAATTTTTTTTTAAACCGCTTTTACTGGCATAAATATTGCTTGCCGTACCATCCCGTTGATGAGCCTCCACACCTTCGGGTGGGCAATGTCTCTAAGTTT
>JAITQT010000228.1 GCA_031288745.1 Deltaproteobacteria bacterium | reverse complement strand
AAACTTAGAGACATTGCCCACCCGAAGGTGTGGAGGCTCATCAACGGGATGGTACGGCAAGCAATATTTATGCCAGTAAAAGCGGTTTAAAAAAAAATTTTGACGCTTTTGCCCTGCTTAATACTACCCAACCATTGATAAAGCTGGTAAAATCAGCTCAAAATGGCCCAATCAAAAAGTCGATGATTTTTTTCATTTTCGATTGCTAAAGCACCTTATGGCTATCTTAAAGCCCCAAAAAAAAAGGAGACAACTATGAGCAAAACAATTTTGGCTATTTCAGGCTCCCCTCGCCCAAAAGGGAACACCGAAAGTCTACTGAAGGCTTTAATTGATGAAGCGTTAAAGGCCGGTAAGACGGTAGTCAACTATCGCGCCGCCGATTTGAAAGTCGGACCCTGCCACGGCTGTTGTTATTGCCTCAAACACAACGCAGTCTGTGTCCAAAAAGACGATATGCCGCAAATTCTAGACAATTTAAGAAATTGCGAGGCCATCGTCCTAGCCTCACCTGTGTATTATTACGGGTTATCCGCCCAAATCAAATTGGTGATAGATAGGTTCTTCGCCTTAATTGAGGAAGGTATGGCCATAAAACGGGCGGCCTTGCTTATGACCTGCGGCGACGACGCCACTGCTGCCAATCCCTCCATAGCCAACTTTAGAGCTATGGCCAACTATCTAAAATGGGAAGAAGCAGGCGTAGTCGTAGCCCCTAACCTTCACGATCCAGGCGAAATCGAGGGCCGCCCTGAACTAGAAGAAGCCAAACGCCTCGGGGCGATTATATAAAAGCCGCTTTAAGTTATCGAAAAACTTGACGGCGCGCCGCGCTCACCATAGCCTAGGCGGCTAATTTTTACGCTCGCCTAAGGTATAATGAAGTTGGTAAATTAACGAGCTAACGCACTTATAGGGGAAACTTTTCTCTTTTCTTAACCAAGCTAAATCGCTGCGATTTTCAACTTTTTCGCCCTTAAGAGCCTGACCCATGTCAATTTAAAATATTAAAAGCCGCCAGAACGGCCTTAACTTTAAATAACCAAGGCCGGATGAACCCGGCCTTAACCTTAAAGCGGGCCAAAGGGATACAAAAGCTTCAGTGGATATTACCACCTAATAGCCCATATCTTTGAATTTTACCTTTAACTCAATTGAAAAAAAAAGTATACGAGTGGAGAATTTTCCCAAAAACTTGGAGAAAGCCTCTTAGTTTAATTTTTCGTCACAACTATAAAAGCTTAATCAACCATCTCCATGATTGACTAGAGAAGAAAGAATAAAAAGAGGATGGATTAAATTTCGCGTAAGCCCCTTAAGAACTTCGAGGTTTTTTTGGGGCTTATAACGGTTGAGCGAGCGGGGCCAACGGTCTTAGAACCGTTGAAAATCGATGGTTTGGATGAGGTATATAACAGATATTCTGATACGCCTAAGCTCATCATGGCTAGCCCCAAGTACGGTATTGAAAATAATTTACAACACCGCTAAAAATATAAACGATAAATATTCTAATTATTTTATTTTTTATTTTTTATTTTTAGCGACTAAAGCATCATAGGATTTACAATAGGAAATGAATGAGCTGTTGCAAAAAGCTAACTGGGAAGAGTACAAAGGTGGTATACTTTTAGTGATAAAATTTTTGAACTTCTGTTATTAAAGCTTGTCTATTTTTCTGATAATATCCTCTAGGCCCAATTTCTTTGACGACCAAAACCTTTAGGAACGTCGCATGCCCTTAACACTGATTTGTCTCATCGCTTTAATTTTTTCTGTTTGGTACGTCCCCTTTAGGTTTAAGCGCTTAGGCACCCTTAAGAGATCTCTGCCCTTAGGGGCCATAGCCGCCGCGCTTTTAGCCGCCTATATAATCTTATTAGCCAAAGGCTTCTACCTAGCAAACAACCTTGCGGCCGCTTGGTCGTATAACGCGCTGGGGCTGTTTTTTGTCTTTTGGATTTACCTATTTTTCTTACTATTAATTACCAATCTCTTAGCGCTCTTAATAAAAAAGCTCCCCGGTAAACACGCGGCCTACTCCGCCATCGTTATCTCTCTAGCATTAGTCGTATTCGGTTTTTTTAAGGCCCTCTCGTTTTCAGTAACCGAGATCGAAATAGCCGTGCCCAAGCTTACCCAGGAGGTAACCATAGTCCATATTCCCGACGTTCACCTTGGGGCCCAACGCGGGGAGGGGCGAGTGATAAAAATAGTTGAGACTATAAACTCTCTTAATCCGGATATAGTCGTCTATAACGGGGATATTGCAGACAGTAACATCGCTCTAAGCCCAAAAATATTCGAGCATTTTAAAAAGGTAAAAGCCAAACAATATTTCACTACTGGCAACCACGAATTTTATATAGACACCGAAAAGCTCTTAAAACTAGTCGAGCAGGCGAGTATAAAAATTCTTCGCTCGGAAATGGTCGAAACTAATGGCCTACAATTAATTGGACTTGAATACATGAACGCCGATAGGCAAACCTACGACGCTCATATGGTAAATAATTTAACAATAGAAGAAGAACTCCCTAAAATTACTCGCTCTCCCTCTCTTCCTACTATTTTAGTTCACCATAGCCCAGTGGGCCTAAAATACGTTTCTATTGGGAAAATAGACCTAATTCTTTCCGGGCACACCCACGCGGGCCAGTTTTTCCCCGGAACTTTAATAATTCCCTTTCGTTTTCCAATGTATAAAGGCAAATACCAAATAGGCCCCACTACCTTATTAGTCTCCCAAGGAGCGGGAACCTTTGGCCCTTGGATGCGCCTAGGAACCTTTAATGAAATCCAGTTGGTGAGATTAATTCCTCAAAAATAGGCAGAAAACAGGGGCCTAAAATTTAAATTTTTTGTTTGCTACCGCCATGCCTTTCTTCCCTAGCTCCCATTTATACTTTCACCCCCTTGGCCACCCTTTTTAGGGATAACCACCTTGACTAAAACCAGGCAAAGAAGGCCAAAGGCCAAACAGGCGGTTAAATTTCCCAAAACCGGCCGCTCGGCGATAGAGACGTTTACTTTGATCGCGGCAAGGAAAGCTAGCAATATGCCCACCAACCCTTCCCCGGCGATGAGCCCGGAAGAAAAGAGAACGCCTTTATCCACTCTAGCTTTAAGAGTCGCGGCACTTTTTTGATCGCTATCGGTAAGTCCCTCCCCAACTAGCCTAACAAGTCCTCCGATAATCATCGGCACTGATAGATGGATTGGTAGATAAAGACCTATAGCTATAGGTAAAATAGGTAAGCGAAACATGGCGAGCGCGATGGCTAAAGCTGCGCCGCTGAGCACCAAATCCCAAGGAAGATTTCCGCCCATAACGCCTTCGACCACAAGTTTCATCAAGGTGGCCTGAGGGGCCGGTATTTCTGGAGAGCCAAAACCCCAGGCGCGATCGAGTAAGATTAGGATCCCTCCCGCAGCCACCGAGGTAGCCACAGCGCCTATAATCTGCCCAATTTGCTGAAGGCGCGGTGTCGCACCAATCAAAAAACCTGTTTTAAGGTCTTGAGAAATATCCGCAGCCACGGCGGTGGCCACGCAAATTATTCCTCCCACGGAAATAATGGCAATCATGGCCGCTGGTCCGTCGCTGCCGGTTAGTTTAAATAGAAAGGCCGTGATAATGAGAGCAGCTATGGTCATGCCAGAAACGGGACTGTTTGAACTACCAACAAGCCCTACAACCCTTGAAGAGACGGCAACGAAGAAAAAACCGAAGATAGCTATGGTTAAGGCTCCGAATAACCCAACTGGAACGATAGAAGTTAGCCCCAAAGATAAAATGACGGCCAGAGACAGGATTATGATTACTTTTAAAGAGATATCGCTGTCAGTTCTAACTTTGGCCTTATTTTTCTGTAGCTCGAAGCGCCCCATAGCGCCCTTAAAAGTCGATAAGATAGTCGGAATACTTAGTATTAGGCTAAAGAGTCCTCCTAAGGCCACGGCCCCTGCCCCAATGTAGCGGATGTAAAAACTCCATAAGCCCCAATGCTCAAGCTCGCCAACCAATACGTTGGCCGGATATATAACCTTTTCCGACAATGAGCCGAAACTATAGATAAGGGGCATAGCAAAAAACCAGCCTAAGATCCCACCCGAAAACAGATAAGAAGAAACGCGGGGCCCAACGATGAAACCCACTCCCAGTAAGGCCGGTAAGACATCTAGGCCAAAACCCAAGCCCTTATAATTTAACGACCAATCAACTTCAGAAGGAAAAAGTTTAAGCCCGTCAGCCACAAACTTATAAACCAAACTTAGGCATAACCCAAAACAGATTACCCAGACTTTATCCCCGCCTTTTTCTCCAGCTAAAAGAACTTCGGCGCAGGCCGTTCCTTCAGGAAAAGGCAACCTAGCGTGTTCGCGCACGATTAGCGACCGGCGCAGCGGAATCATAAACGTTACGCCTAAAATACCCCCGGATAGGGCCACCGCGCTAACTAAAAAATAATCTGGTACCCCGCGGCCCCACTCTGAAAACCAGAGAAAGAGCACGGGTATGGTAAATATTAGGCCCGCCGCGACGCACTCTCCTGAAGAGCCTATGGTCTGGACCATATTATTTTCAAGAATAGAATCGCGCTTAAAGAGAATTCGGGTCAGCCCCATGGAAATTACCGCAGCCGGAATGGAAGCGCTAATAGTCATCCCAACGCGAAGTCCTAAATAGGCGTTGGCCGCGCCAAATAGCACAGCTAAGGCCACTCCGCTGATAATAGCGAAAGCTGATAGTTCTGGCTCTATCCTATCGGCGCTAATAAAAGGCTTATATTCTTGGTTTTCGGTTTGGGGTTCGTTTTTCATATGATTTTTGGCCTAATACCTTCTTAGGGGAAAAAAAAATTACAATTGGCAATAATGCTTAAAACTTAAGCGGATATTAACATCATACCTTAAATAAAGAAAGAGGGTTGCAAGGGAATCTAAAATCAAAAACCTCGCCCTGGGCGCTTAACTAGTTCCCGGCTCATCACCTAGCCTTGGGCGCTATGTCGTCTCAAGCATTGAGCGCGTTCTACCCGGCAGCGAAAATATTTAAAACGCTAGCCAAATCGGCCTCATTTTCGCATCCATATACCAGGCACCTAAACTGTTAAGCTAGGTGGTTGTCTTTTTACGCTCGGCCAGGTTCGCTAACATTTTTTTAGTTTCCAATAGCACAATTGGATATCTTTTGGCGATAATTTTCTACCGTAACCGCTGAGTTTTTGTGTTAGCTCGAATTTCTATACTGACGACTGAAATGATCGGTATTTCGGTTCTATGAGGGCTCTGAATCACCATCAACTCTCATTACCAGACGGGGCCTCCCAGCTTATCTCGCCTTACCTTTCGAACATTTTACTCAATCACCCCATAATGACGATCTTCGCCTGTCAGTTCTTCGGGCTAAATGGCTACCCGGGTTGCCACCATACGTCGCAGTTTCAGTTAGCGCCGACTCAGCAGTGTTTCCCGTACGGGATTTGCAATATATATGGATGCTCTCCTCGTTACAAGGCCGAAACAGGTTCGTCAACCTACTGGACTGCTCGTTCACCTCCCTGTTGCTCCCCGCCCCGCCTCACGGCGACGCAGTTACGTTCAGTTACAGGAGTCACTGACTAACCCCTGATGCGGACTTTTTCCGCGCAGATAAGACGCCTTCACTGGCTCACATACATTAATTTTCTTTATTTAATATAATAAAAATGAAATATAATCGCAAATGAAGTTGTTTTCCAATTTTAATTATTTCGCTTAAGTAAATTTCTGGCGTTATTTTTCAGTGTCAGGTTACAATAGAAATGACCGCTTTTGAAGCTACGCCAACAATAGAAAAGACCTATTTTTCTAGCTTAAGGGCACACTAGAAATGACCGCTAAAAAACTCGTCATTGCATCTTTAAATTTTTTAAGCAAAAATTATACCAATTGCAGTTAGTGAATAAGCCCACATTTGAAATGAGCTAATACATTGCTTTCATATAAAGGGAATCTAATTTTTTTTATTCATTTACTTAAATAAAAATGACCCATTTTATAGCATCTTGTTTTAGTGAACTTCGGTCTTAAAGCCACAATAAAAATGACCGGTCATCTTAAGCCTCTATAGAAATGACCTATTATACCTCCTGACAGTACCGCCACATTCCCATATACCAGGAGGTTTACTTATTGGTTGGCGGGTTGGCGCAACCAAGCCAAATTTTTGTTTGGGAAGGAGTTTTTCTAGCAAGCTTTTACTTTTTAAAGGCCGCAAAGATCAGACCGGCTCTTGATGGGCGGGCCTCAGCTAAAGCTTAAGGCCCAGACCATCAAGCTGGAAGATTTAAGGTTTGAAGTATAAAAACGGCTGTCCTGTAGCGTTGATTCATCAGGGGCATGACAAACCTTCAAACCATCGTGCCGATGACCAATTGCGCGCCAAAGTGATAGAGATCATTTCATCCGAGCTGGAAACCATTGACGACATTATTGTCTAACCAATATCCACAACTTAAGGAAACAAAGGGACACACGTAAAAAAGCTACTCTAAGCGAAAACCCATGTTGACAGACTATCTTCAGTACTAGTAATTATGTTGGGGTTGAATAGCCAATAGGCTACCTTATTTAATTAAAAGTCTAACTCT
>JAITQT010000219.1 GCA_031288745.1 Deltaproteobacteria bacterium | reverse complement strand
ATTAATAACTTTATTTTAATTTTTATATAATATTATTTCATTATCATTATTTTTATTTAAAATTATCTTGTTTTTACTTTCGCTATCTATTGTTAAACATCTATTGTTACTATGGTTGCATAGTAATTTTTTATTGTTATTAAATTTTATATAGTAAAAATAAGTATTAAAGATATCTATATTATAAATTATTGAATCTTTAGTAAAAGTAATATTTGAATTTATTGTATAATTATCATCAATTGATATATTAAATAACTTTTTAATAAAATCATTATCATGACTATAAATAGTCTTCCATCTTCCTAATAGAGGGTTGTTAGTCTCTTTGTTATCTTGAAAAAACAAGGCAGAATATTTATCAAAGTTTAAAGTTAATAAATTATTTAATTTATCATCTTTAATAGATAACATATTTTTTTCTATTAAAGATGAGTAATAGCAGTTTTTATTATCAGATATACAAATAAATATATTATCATTCATTGTTTGAAAAATATAGTAAGGTGTGTTAGATAAAATTTTGAGGGTCATTAAAGCTTCATGATCTGTAAATTTATAATTAAAATCAATAATACTAAAGCTTAACATTCTTAATAATAATTGTTTTTCAATTTCAGAAAATTTTTCAAAATCATACTGCCAATCACCGACTAAAGGGTTTTTAAATTTGTCGGTTATTTGGCCTAAGGCCTGAACTATTTTACCCGAGACTTCTGGTGGTAGTTTAGCTGGAGCGTAAATTGATAGTATTATTAGTAATATTATTATTAATAATACTATATCTATAATATTTGTAATAAATTTTTTATTATTTTTGAATATTAATTTCATATTGAATAATTATTATCGTAACCGTTCACAAGTCCTTCCAGAAGGGCACCGTTCTTTGAGATTTTAGCAGCGCATTCTATGCCCGGTAAGGTTAACTTTAATAGATTTTTAAAATGGCGAGAGGCCTACCACTCATTAGCCCAATTAGGCCCTTTTTTAGTCGAACGGTAAGTGGCAAACAAGATCTTAAAGAGGCCTTGTAAACGGTTATTTATTATTTCAGCTTCCCCTTACGGGCCAGCTAAAATAATCCCTCGACAGTTTATTGTTTATTTGAAAGCGGTGCGATTTTAATTATATACTATTTGGAGTCTTAAGACTCAAAAGATCGCTGCGCCGACCAAGGTTATTTTTTTGGCCCCGGGCTGTACCTAGTCCTTACCTTCGATTTTTAAAGGCTAGCTTGGCTAGTTTTAGAGCGCTTTTTAGGTTAAGATAGCAAGGTAGAGCAGCTTAAAATAAAAGTAACTTTGATCGCAGCGCAAAAAGTCCCCTTTATCAATCCTTAAATTAGTAACATAGCCAAATTACTAGTTAATTTTTTAGACTATTTTGATTTTAAGAGGTTTTTGCGCTTCGATCAACTTTGCCTCCGCTATACTTTTACTGTTTAGGAGTTCTTTGAGTAAAGCGCTAGCTAACCTTTTTCTCTCTCTATTAGCTCGATTTTTCTCTTTAAGGAGAGTAGCTCAAATTTTTTGCGCCTTCAAGCTTTGAGGCTGTATGGTAGCGAACCTTAAGTTTATTCTGGCCTTGTGTTTTAATATTTTTTACTCAAATCTCTCAGCCCCTTACAAGATAAAGCGCTTTTAGGTTGGGGCTATGGTCCAAAGAGCGCTTGGATAATTCTCAAAGTAAAGAGCAAAGAGCGTTAGGGCAATATCTTGACAAGACTATGTCAAACTGATATAAAAAAAATACTATGATAATCCATAAACTGACAAACGTAGCAAGTCGACTTGGCACCAAAGTGACCGTAGTAGCGTTGTGCGTTTTTACGGCTTATGGACTAGCCCTAGTCGAGCACCAGGCCAGATTAACCTTAGCTGCGGTTAAGGCCTTCTCTAAAATGCAGCCGTCGGTTGAGTTAAAGCTAGCTCAGCCTCCTTTTGTTTCTGAGCTTAGCCCTAATCTTCTTATTTTAGGAAAAATAAAAAAGAAAACTTCAAAAAAACCTATTTTTGATGAAAAATCAAATAACTATGATTCTATAATAGAAAAAGTCGCCCGTCAGCATCAGGTCTCCCCGGCCTTAGTTAAGGCGGTCATACAGGCCGAGAGCCGTTTTAACCAGGGCTTGATTTCTTCCCAAGGGGCCGTGGGCTTGATGCAGGTCCTGCCGAGCACGGCTAGGAGTATGGGGGTTAGTGCTCCGTACGAACCGATTCAAAATATCACCGCAGGAGTAAGATTTCTTAAAATCTTACTCATTGAATTTGGCGACGACGAGCACTTGGCGCTAGCGGCCTATAACTGCGGCCCGGAAGCCATTAAGCGCTACGGTTACTCTGTGCCGCCGTTTAATCAAACCAAAAGGTTCGTCAATCAAGTCATGAGATACTATCAATCCTACATTGATTCTTAAGAGCTTTTTTTCTTTTAACAGCCCGCTCTCTGTCGATTAATAAATTTCATCAGCCTAGTTAGAGCCTCCTCGCTGCACCGGTACCATTATTCTTCTCTGGCCGCTATGGCCTAATCTAAAACTATCTCTCCCTTAATCGCTGCCCTCTAACCCCGTCTGACTTTTACATTTTAATTCGTGAAAATAGATTGAATCTTTTAAAACAATCAAAAAAGCAATAAATAATGTATATTTTTTTTGTCAAAAATAAGATCAAATATAGATTCGCGGCCTGTTTAGGGATAAATTTTTGGCCTTTGGCCCCACCGCTCTAGCGCGGAGACTATATAGCTACTATTTTTAACACGAATAGGCAATAATAATTGAGGAGATAAAAAAGCCTGGTCACCTACTTATAAATTTTAAAGTTTAAGCGTTGGCTGAAGGGTAACCGATCTCCAGGCCTTTTTTCACCCCACCTTGCGGTTGGTAGCGGCTTTCAAGTTGTAATAGAATTTTACCGCTTAATAATGATCGAAGCGCAAAAACCTCTTAAAAGCAAAATAGTCTAATAAATTGACTAGTAATAAGGACATATTACAAATTTAAGGACTGAATAAAGGGGACTTTTTGCGCTTCGATCAATAATGGTCATTGGAGGATTCTAGTTTAGGTTGGGACTCTAAACTTCAATCTTTATACCAGCATTGATGTTAAAATGGCTTAGCTTCTATAGGAGCCTAAATTGTCGTGGTAGGGGTTGTACCCAACAATTAAGTTTGGCACCACAGCGTTTTTTAACATGAAACCCCCCCGGCTAAGAGATGCGAACCCCCCAACTAAGGGAGCGCTGGCTCCTAAATCAACCTGGCTACAGACACTAAAGACGAGAAAACACGCATAGTTACCTAATTC
>JAITQT010000212.1 GCA_031288745.1 Deltaproteobacteria bacterium | reverse complement strand
ATTAAAAAACATATGTTCTTCGTTTGAGTCTGAGGCAAAGGCTAAAATTGAATGGTTGATACAGCAGCACGTTTCTCCAATGGAAGGCTGAAAATTTTTTTTAAGGTGCATTGTAGTGTTAATCAAAGTTAAAATATATGGTTGGAGCAGAGAGCTAAGTAGAAACGTTAAACGAACTAATGTTAAGAACTTAAGGGTATGCTAAAACTTAATTACAACTCGAAAGTCGCTACCAGCCGCAACGTGGGGAAAAAAGACTAGGTGAGCGGTTACGTTTTAACTAAACTAAGATTTTCACGCCTCTCACAGCCCTTGTCTAACCAACAGGGCAGTGCCCAGGGCGTTTAAGGCGCTTTTTAGAGCTGGCGGAATTATATTATCGCTTACCAAATTCCTGATTGGTCCTATGTCTTGGCCGGCTATTTTAGCCGCTTCAGCTGCGGCTAGGGTCTCGAACTGGCTTAAATCAGATAGTTCCCCCATACACCGGGCGTCGTCTAGGCTAAAGGCGGCTTCTATGAGAGAAGCCACCTTTGGCTCGAGCATGAGCTTAATAAAGTTGTTTTTAAAGTTTTTCGCCTGGCCATGTCCTGAAAACTCAACCCCTAGTTCTTCTATAAGAATCCCTCTTTCGGCTAGCCTAGTCCAAACTGGCCTATCGGGGGCTTTTCCATTTTGACGCCTTAAGGCTTCGGTAACCCCTTGGTAGACGACTTGGGCTATAAGCTCTCCTATTTTGGAATGCCCACCCGTATAACTTAAAGGACTTCCATTTAACCCGCCTACTACGGTTATGTCGTCGGTTCCTGTTCCCGTGGCGGGGTTTACTAGCGGCGTTTCCGAGCTTCTGATATCCATATCCCATAGGGCTGCAGTCTTAGCTTCGGTAACTACAATTAAGGCGCTTGCTGCCCCTTCGCGGCTTAAGCTACGGTTGGTTAATAGAAGAATATTGATAGTGCCAGGGTCATGCCAAGCCCCGGCGTCCCTTGAAGTTCTAACAGCGTTGCCGTCGGCACCGGCTGTAATCAAGGCGGTTACCGTAAGTTCCTCATAGGAAGCGCTCTTAACCGAGAGATTTCTCATGTCGGCCCCGGTAAAAATGAGGGCGGTTTTATCTTTTTTTAAGCCTAGAGTTTTAAAAAGGGTCTCTTGGGCTTTTTCCCAGCCGCCTTTATGATGAATGCCCCAAACCATAGGCGGGGAGGAAGAGTTTCCGATTGAGGTTACTTTTTCCCAATTACCGTCGCCGGTGGTAACTATATCGCGAGGTTCGGTAAAATCTATTAAAAGAGTTCGGTGAGTAAAATCAAAAAGCTTAAATTCAGAGACACTCGCCTTTTTTACATAAGGGATATTTTGTATCTCTACTTGGGTGGTTTTTATTTCTTTTGAAGGGTAAACGAAATTATCGGGGTCTCCGAATTCGTCGGCGTATATTTCGCTTGAGAGCCAGGCCGCGAAATATCCAGCGTGGCTAGATATCCTATCGGTTAGAGCACAGGGAAAATATTTAACTTGAGTGAGTTTAAAGGCCTTTACCTGCGACCAAGGAGAGATTTGAGAAAATTTGGTTACGGCCGACCTATCTTTCTGGCAGGCGTAAACCAGCTCAGGGTCGAAATTTACAAATTCTTCAGGCGAGAGTTTGACCAGGCCTTGGCCGGTAAGCTCGGGGGGAACCCCTCCAGCGGCTTTAATCAGTTCGCTATCGAGGCTATCGACCGCGCCTGTTAATAAGCCTTCTTCTCCCGCCCTCAGGCGCATAACCCTCTTATGGTTTTCCAAAGGGATCTTTTCGGTTTTAAGCGAGATGGTCTTAAAAAAATCTAGACTTTCATCCACGGCCAAAAGGGCCTCTTTCTTTCTATTAAAGAGTTCCCCGAGGCTCATAATCCTTGCTTCTGAAGCCTTCAATTTCGCATCTTCGCGCCAGACCACGGTCTTATCTATTAACCCTGGAAAGCAATTGAGAGACATGCTTTGAAATAAAGCGGGAGAAACGATTAAAAGATCTGGTTTTAGAGAGGTGACCCTATTAAGATCCGGGTCATCGGCCGGCCCGACTGCTGGGACTCCTATCAGACACTCAAAGTAGACGTCGTCGGTAGTGATCCCTTTTAGCGCTTCCCCAGCCTTGATAGCGCAAAGGGACTCAGTGGCTCCGGGCACTAAGGAAACGACTCTTTGAGGGGTGGAGGCAAAATTTAGTTCGCGGCCTAAATCGTCTAGGTATTTATAAGCTAGAAGCGTAGAAGAAAAAAAACAACCGAAACTTAGGGTTAATAGAAAAATAACTAGCGTTATAACTACAAAATAATGTGGGCTAGGCTGGTTTGGCCGGATGATTTTAGATAGGAATTCTTTTTGTTGACAAGACATTTTTATCCTCCACAAATATAACTTAATTTAACAGTAACCGTTCACCAAGTCTTTTTGCCCCACGTTGCGGCTGGTAGCGACTTTCGAGTTGTAATTAAGTTTTAGCATACCCTTAGGTTCTTAACATTAGTTCTTTTAACGTTTCTACTTAGCTCTCTGCTCCAACCATATATTTTAACTTTGATTATTGTTAAAATTACTAAGCTCCTATAGGGGGCTACATTGCTGCGGTACGTGTCGTCCCTTTCAATAGGCTTGGCACCGCAGCCAGGGCGAAAGTATCAAAAAAAATTTATTTTTCGTCAGTTCCGGCATGAATATTGCTAGCTTATCATTCCCTTATCTTAACCTCTACTCCTAACTTAG
>JAITQT010000256.1 GCA_031288745.1 Deltaproteobacteria bacterium | reverse complement strand
TGAAAAAAATTATTTGTATCTGGCAGGACTAAAATGTAAAAGCAAATTGAGCCTCCATGGGAGTTGAGGGGTTTTTGCGCTACGATCAATGATGGCTTGTCAAAAATTACTTGATGCACAAAACTTGACGGAATTTAGGATATACCAGAGAGCCCAGGGCGCTAACTAAAGCGGTGAAAATCTCTTTAGGCTTTACCTAAGAACTATTATTGAGGAAGGAGAGAAAGGAAAGCGTAGGTTATAGCCGCCATAGCTGCCCGAGGGGCAAGGGGTTTGGGGAAGATCATAGCTATATAGGCTTTGAGGCGCACCTTACGCGTCTTTGGTTTTTTATCATAACAAATCCCATTGATTGTAATTGGAAGAAAGTAATCTTTGATATTTGGCTCGTCGTTTGGGAGTTTGGCGGGAGACTTCACCGCAGTTTCCGGGTTGGTTGTTTGAGACAATTGATTTTGCCCAGATATAGACGGTTTATTTTGTCCAAAAAAGACGGAAAACCGATCCAATAAAGCTTATCCCCCAAAAAAAAACAAAAAATATTGTCCAGCTTCATATTATCAGTAAAAAGGAGACCATCCTGGTTCAGTTTTACCACGAAAAAATAGCTCACCCTTGGTCAAAAAAAAATAAAAATTACCTGAGGGGATCACAATCTTAATCTGAGCCTAAAAGATTTACTTTTAGGGAAAAAATAACTTAAATATCGTTTAGAGAGTGGACAAGTTTTCCGTCATAACTTGGCCACCTTTAACCGTCTATGTTTGGACAAATTATTCCAGCCCAAACAGTTTCGGCCTTATATTCGACGATTGGTTACTACAGTTGATTAATTTCTTAAGGGAACTCTTTTAGGATTTTGTCCTTTAAACTGTACTTCAGGCGCAAATAGCTTAAGCACCTAATCGCCAGACCAACCCCAAAGGAGTGGAGGCCCAGTAATGGAAGGGAAAGGTAGGTAATAAGAGGCTAGTAGAAGCGGTTTAAAAAAAAATTGATGCTTTCGCCCTGGGTTTTATTTTTTTTTAAAAAAGGGCTTGACAAAGCATAAAAAACGTGGTATAAAATTATAATTTTTTTTCACACTTAACTCCTTACCCTGACGGTAATCTTCTGCTACCGCCAGGGATTTTTTTGTTTACGTCTAAATAAAGAACTAGTGTCGGTTCACAAATGTGAACGTTTAAGGGCCCGTTCACAAGAGAGAACGTTGCGGGGCCAAGCCTATTGAAAGGGACGACGCATACCACAACAATGTAGCCCCCTATAGGAGCTTAGTAATTTTAACAGTAATCTAAGTTAAAATATATGGTTGGAGCAGAGAGCTAAGTAGAAACCTCAAAAGAACTAATGTTAAGAACTTAAGGGTATGCTAAAACTTAATTACAACTTGAAAGTCGCTACCAGCCGCAACGTGGGGAAAAAAGACTTGGTGAACGGTTACAACTAGCCTAACTATAGGTAGAGATGATATAGTCGTATTGCTCTTAAAGCGAGAATTTATCTAAGCTTTTTGGTACCCGAAAAGCCTAAGTCGAGCGTGGAGGCTAGTAACCCAGCTAGCCTAAATCTCCCAGTCGGATTGTCTAAGGCCTTTAGTTGGCTAGATTTAGGGCCTGTTGCCCTTAGCCTTTAGCTACAAGGGCAAGGTTATCAGGCGCGGCCTAACCCTCTAATTGGAAAGAGAAGAATTTTCCGTAAGTTAGGATGTTCCAGTACCAGGAGTTAACATGGTAACGAGAGAAAAGAAGCGGCCAATTTTGGAAGTTAATAAACTCAGAGAATTGAGATATTTTAGATACTCTTTTTAAGGTTAAATATGGATGAGATAGTAAAGGAACTAATTAAAATCTCAGGGCATTTCAAAGTTGTCAATAAAATAGTGCCTAATGATCAAATTGCCGATTTAACTATGGATGTTCTACTGGCCTTTTTTGAATATACGGCAGATGCCGTTAAGGGCCGCCATCGTTTTAGATTAGAACCTGTAGATTACGACATTTTAATTGTATATATGCCTTTACCAGGCTTGAAAATTGATTTAAAGTTAATATTTAAAATTCGCCCTAGGAAAGAACAATTTGATTTAACAGATATTACATGTGGTAAATGGCAGCGTCACAAGGAAGATAGTCGCAATTTCGTACGATTCTTATACACAGACTTAAGAGCTAGATGGTTTATAATAGAAAGGCTAAGGGCTGAAATAAATTCAAAGCTCCCACCAGCACCGCCATCACCCCCAGCGAAACCAAAAGGCTGCGGGTGCTTTACTATGATTGGCTGTTTTTTTGTAGTCCTTCTCGTGTTAATTTTTATACTCTCCATGGTCTATCCTGAAAGCTCTATCATACGAATGTTATTTCCATAATGTTTACCAGTTAGCCATTATAAGGTATAACCCATCCGTAGTAATTACTCTCGGCTTGGTTCCAAGAATAAAGTTTTGGCCTTTACCTAAGAGTAGGTAATAGGCCTTTATTTTCAGCTAAGAACACTCAGTAACTGCCCCGGTCATACTTACCCACTCTTATAACCACACTAGTGAGTGGGCATTGGCTTAAGCGTTATACCTTTAAGTTAAGCCGCCGTAGTTAAACTCTCTCTACGCATAAACTTTACCGTTATGCCCCGCGCCTAAGAAATAAGAAACAATAAGCTTGACCTTTTAGCTTAACGTTAATAACTAAAAGAAATCCTCCTTGCTTAGCCTCTAACATGATAGGAGGGTCAGATCTATCGGTAAGTATACCCTATAGGACATAGAGGAGAGTGCTAGTATCCTCA
>JAITQT010000189.1 GCA_031288745.1 Deltaproteobacteria bacterium | reverse complement strand
TGGAAAAAATATTTTCGGTCGTCACCTCATTCTTTTGAACAGGCCGATACAGGGTGAAATTATAACTGCCAGCAGACGGCCATAACTTTGTCAAAAAAATTATTTCGTTGTACTGTTAGTGAACGGTTATGATAAAGGCAAGGTAAGTACGAAACGGATCGGTTTAGAGCTTAAAGCCGGTTAACAACAATAACGTGAGGAACGTTTAAATAGCCCCGTGAGGGTATTTTTTTGAAGAGTTTAACTCCGTCCACTTCTTAGCCGTCACCTTTTGGAAACGACGGCTATGAGTGGTCATTTCACGTCTTTCAGATTAAAGAGAAAAACGACATTCCTCCCCTGGCTAAACCCATGGGTCTCCTGGCAGGAAAGAAGATGAAGCTAACAGCAAAAATATTCCTTGAAGATCATCAAAAACTGGTTCTAGGGCCTGGGCGCATAAATCTTTTAAAAGCAACTGAGCCTCTAGGTTCTTTACATAAAGCCGCTCGCGCAATAGGAATGAGCTATCGCTGGGCTTGGGGCCGCATAAAAACCGCTGAAAGGGAGCTTGGCTTACCTTTGTTAACTCAAGAAGGGGAACCTGGTAAGGGTAAAAACAAAATTTTATCTTCTGAAGCAAGAGAGCTATTGCGGTGGTATTCGGAGATTGAAAGCAAAACGGAGCAAGCGTTGCTTGAGGGTGCCTTAAAATGCCCTAACTTTTTAAAAATAGAACGACTGGCCGAGAAAGTATAATTAAAATTACTCTAACGGGTTTAGAGGAATAGCAATAATGCTCGAAGAGCAAAAAGTCCCCTTTATCAGTCCTTAAATTTATTACATAACCCACCCGAAGGAGTGGAGGCAAAGCCACGGGAGGGAAAGGCTAGCAATCCCAGTAAAAGCGGGTAAAAAAAATTGACGCTTTGGCCTTGGGCATTAAAACCATAGACTTGCCTTCAAAAGCCCTTAAGACTATAATAGTAAATTTCGTCTAGGGTTAACTATAGCTCACGACTTTCTCGCCCCGTATTTTTTCTTAGGCCAATGCCCGGCCAGCTATTCACCAGCCATTCGGCACGGTTTATTAAAGTTTAACGGTTTTTTTTACGAAGCCGCTCGAGAGGAGTTTTGTTTTTACATGACCGCAGACTTTCTTAGAAACAAGACAATCGGTCAAGCTTTGGAGGATAACTTCAAGACCTTTCCAGATCAAGACGCTCTAATCTATCCTAACAAACAGCGTCGTTACACTTGGTCTACACTTAATCAAGAAGTTGATCGCCTAGCCAAGGGGCTGATGGCTCTAGGGGTAAAAAAAAATGATAGGGTGGCTATCTGGGCTACCAACGTTCCTCAATGGCTAACTGTTATGTACGCCACGGCCAAAATCGGGGCGATATTGGTTACGGTTAACACCCATTACCGTAAAGCAGAAATAGAGTACCTTTTAAAGCAATCAGAGGCCAATTACTTATTTCTAATGGATAGTTTTCGCGGCTTTAGTTATGTTAACGCCTTAGCCGAGATCGCCCCCGAAGTTGCCTTAGGCTCTTTTAAGACCAGTATAAAGTCTAAAAACCTTCCTTTTTTAAAGAAGGTCATCTTCTTAGGTGAGGGTGAGCCTCCAGCCGGTATGCTAACCTACGACCAAACGCTGCTACTAGCCGACCAAACGCCTGAGTCTGAGTTTCGTGCGGTTTTTGATAGCCTTAATTTCGACGATATCATTAACATGCAATATACCAGCGGGACCACTGGTTTTCCAAAAGGGGCTATGTTAACTCATCAAAATATCGTAACTAACGGTTATTGGATAGGTTTTAACCAGGGTTTGACCCAAAAAGATCGTATTTGCCTGCCGGTCCCGCTCTTTCACTGTTTCGGTTTGGTTTTGGGAGCTATGGCCGCTTTAAATCATGCTTCTGCTATGATAGTTCTTGATATTTACAGTGCCTTAGACATTTTGGTAAACGTGGAAAAAGAAAAATGCACCGCTATCTATGGTGTTCCCACCATGTTCATAACTTTGTTAGAGCAAAAAAGTTTTAATTCTTTCGATTTAAGCTCTCTTAGGACCGGCATTATGGCTGGCTCTCCTTGCCCTATAAAAACCATGAGCGAAACGATAGAGCGCATGCACATGAAAGACATAACCATTTGCTACGGCATGACTGAAACTAGTCCGGTAGTCACCCAAACTAACACCGAAGACAACTTAGAAAAGCGCACTAGCACAGTCGGTAGAGTTATGCCCGGTGTAAAGCTTAAATTAGTTAACCCAGAAACTTGGGAGCAAGTATCGGTCGGTGAAATAGGCGAGGTAGTAGTAAAAGGGTACGTTAATATGAAAGGCTATTATAATCTACCCGAGGCCACAAAGGAGATAATAGACAAAGACGGCTGGATCCATACGGGTGATCTTGGTAAATTTGACCAAGACGGATATTTAATCATCACCGGCCGCTGGAAAGACATGATTATTCGGGCTGGGGAAAACATTTATCCCACCGAGGTCGAAGAAGCTATTAGAAATATGCCAGGTGTAAGCGATGTGGCGGTGGTAGCCGTTCCCTCCAAGCTCCATGGCGAAGAGTTGGGGGCCTTTATAATCCCAGATGAACAAAACCTTCAGTTTACTTTGCGTGAAATAAAAAAATATTTAAGACCGCTTATCGCTGGCTACAAAATTCCTAGATTTGTTAAAACGGTCGATAAGTTTCCTTTAACGGCTAGCGGTAAAATACAAAAATTTAAACTCAGAGAGATAGCCGCTGAGTTGTGGGGCAACGCCGACGATTAATGGTCCCTCGGTCTGGGCCTAAGAGAGATTGAGTTTATTTCCCCAAAAAAATATAGACTAGCCGTAATTTTGGCTAATCTTATGACTCTTTATAATCAAAGGCGGTTCCGTTAAAAATAAAAAAAATTGGAAAAAAATTAAAATAAAGTGTTATACTAAACGCCGTCTTATTTTTAGCTTACCGACCAGAAGTATTATTGCCAATTCATGTTCCCCTAAGTCCTTTTTATATAATCAAAGATGGGGAACATTCGCCTCTGACTCAATTCAGAGCTTTCGCTAGGCAGATCTATGACTTTCGAATTATCAGAACGCCTAAAAGCCCTTCCGCCCTATTTATTTAAAGAGTTAGACCGTATTCGCGATGAAGTTAAAGCCAGAGGAGTCGACGTCATTGATTTAGGCGTCGGCGATCCCGATAGACCTACTCCGGATTACGTGATAAAGAGCCTTCAAAAAGCTGCGGAAGACGCCGACAACCACAAGTATCCGGTCTACTCCGGTATGAACGCCTTTTTAGACGTCGTAGCCAAGTGGTATAAAAACAGGCACGGCGTTACTCTCAATCCTAAAACTGAGATTTGTAGCCTCATAGGCTCTAAAGAAGGCATAGCCCAATTCCCCATGGCCTTTATAAACCCTGGCGATTTAGCGCTAATACCGGAACCGTCTTATCCAGTTTATAGGAGCGGTACCTTATTCGCCGGGGGACAGAGTTATTTTTTGCCACTTTTAGAGAAAAATAAATTTCTCCCTGATCTAAACACTATCCCCACGGATATTTTGGGTAAGGCCAAACTCCTGTGGATTAACTATCCTAACAATCCGACCGGTGCTCCGGCTAGCAGCGAGTTTTACGCCTCGGTCGTAGAGCTGGCCAAAAAATGGAATATCATAGTGGCCTCCGACGCGGCCTATTCCGAGGTCACCTGGCTTAGTACCCCACACCCAAGCATCCTAGAAATCCCCGGGGCTAAAGAGGTGGCCATTGAATTCCACAGTCTATCTAAAACCTTTAACATGACCGGCTGGCGAGTCGGTTGGGCGGCAGGAAACGAGACATTAGTCAAGGGCTTGGGGCTAGTAAAAAGTAACGTTGATTCGGGTGTTTCTCAAGCAATTCAAATAGCTGGCATGTCCGCTTTAGAGGGTCCGCGAGAGCCGGTGATCGAGATGGGCCGAATCTATCAAAGACGCCGGGAGATCTTAGTTAAGGCTTTAAAGAGCGCTAACCTCTCAGTCTTTGAGACTTCCCACACTTTTTACGTCTGGCTTAAAGTCCCCGTTGGACTTAAATCGGCCGATTTTGCTTCAAAACTCTTAAACGAAATCGGGGTGGTGGCCACACCTGGAAATGGTTTCGGACCCTCGGGCGAAGGTTTCGCCCGCTTCGCTTTGGTCCAAGACGATAAGCGAATCAAAGAAGCGGCCGACAGATTAGCTAGCCTAAAATTTTAATCTCTCTAACGAGGCTCTTTATCCATTCGCCTCGTTACTTTTTGGGTAACCGTTCATCAAGTTTTTTTTTCCACGTTGCGGCTGGTAGCGACTTTCGAGTTGTAATTAAGTTTGATCGAAGAGCAAAAACCTCTTAAAGCAAAATAGTCTAAAAAATTAACTAGTAATTTGGCTCTGTTACAAATTTAAGGATTGATAAAGGGGACTTTTTGCGCTTCGATCAAAATTACTAAGCTCCTATAGGGGGCTACATTGTTACGGTATGTGTCGTCCCTTTCAATAGGCTTGGCACCGCAACGTTCTCCCTTGAGAATGGGCCCTTAAACGTTCACATTTGTGAACGGACATCTTTTTGGCCAAGGCTTTTGGCTAAATTTAACGAACTATAACTTTAATCTAGCTATGTCTAAGGCCAAAATACTTTGTGTTTGGTCTTAATTATTTTGAATTAAATTATTGCCATGTTTAATGTTAAAAATTAGTTTAATTTATTTTTTTTATTATTCGGTTTAAGCATTGACAAGCTAGGTTAAATTTTGTAAACTCATTATTTGCCTTTTTGGCTAAATAGTTCCGACGTTTTGCCCTTTTTAGATTCAACTTTCCTTCCTTAAAGGGAGGGGCTTCTAAAAGCCCACGGTTGAAAAGGGTAAGTGGAGTTAAGTCTGCTACATTTTTATTTTAGGTTAAATACTAGTGGCGGGATGCCCTTTGCCATCAAGCCATCTTGGAGTTCTAGGGTATAGACAAAGACAAGGTAAGTCCAAAACGGATTGGAGAATAAATCCGGGTAACAATATTTTCTAGAGAAACGTTTAAACAGACCTGTAAGGGCCTTTTTTCGCTGAGTTTAACTCAGTCAACTTGTAACCGTTCACCAAGTCTTTTCTTCCCCACGTTGCGGCTGGTAGCGACTTTCGAGTTGGAATTAAGTTTTAGTATACCCTTAAGAGCTTAACATTAGTTCTTTTGAGGTTTCTACTTAGCTCGGTGCTCCAACCATATATTTTAACTTGGATTAATGTTAAAATTACTAAGCTCCTATAGGGGGCTACATTGTAGGTGTATGTGTCGTCCCTTTCAATAGGCTTGGCACCTCAACGTTCTCACTTGTGAACGGGCCCTTAAACGTTCACATTTGTGAACGGCCCCGTCAATTTTATTACCCGTCGCCCTTCTGGAGACGACGACTTTGAGTTGTCTTTTCACGTCTTTTTAGATTAAAGAGAAGAACCCCATTCTTCTCCTGGCAGGAAAGAAGGAGAAGTAAATATTTTTTAGGCGGCATGGCCAAGTGGCTAAGGCGACGGTCTGCAAAACCGGTATCGGCGGTTCAAATCCGCCTGCCGCCTCCAAAGTTTCACATGAAACCCCCCAGGCTAAGAGACGCGAACCCCCCAACTAAGGGAGCGCGGGCTCCAAAATTAACCTGGCTATAGACACGAAAGACGATAAGACACGCCTAGTTACCTAACTCCATACCCAACCGCGGTCAACTAGACCAAAACTTAGGCAAAAATACACCTTATCGCCACCGAGAAAGCTCAATGACGCCCGCGAGACCATCCATGACCGCCACCTATTGCGATTCAGCGCGGCCAATCATTAATGTTCATAGATACTCCGCTCTCCTCTATTTTGTATAAAAGCCAGATAAAGTTAGTTAAGCTTTAGACTTACTTCTTTTTTTTGCCACTTTTTTAGGCGTGCTTTCTTTTGGCCCGCTATTAGAATTCTTTTTTAAGTCGTTAAGCTTATTATTTAACTCATTAATCTTTTTTATCCGCTAGGCGTTTTTCTTGGCCAACAGAGCTTCGTAATCAACCTAGATGTCCTTGGAAGGTACGAGTTTGATTAGTATGTGATAGACGCATATTAGAACTTTGTGCCCAACCCCCACAATAACCTTCTTGTAGCCGCGTCGAGCTTTAAGATTTTGTAGCTTTTTCTGAAAGTAACTCTCCGTTCTACCCCCCCGCTTGGGCTATCTCACCTAAAATCCTTCAGAGTACTTTGTTGCCTTACCCTCATTCCATCGGCGCGGCGTTTCATGGACTGAAAGAATTCCTCAATTGTTTCACGTTTGCGATACTTGCGGAGGCACTCAAAAGGATTCTTTTCGCAGTTTTAGACTAGAGCAAAATAACCATGGTATTTTTTCGTTTCTTTGCAAGCAGCTTCATTAAATGAAACTCTGACATTATCACCATGCGTTTTGACATTTAAGTACTTTGCAACCTTATTTTGCTCACGTTTGGGAAGGTCATCCACCGTGACGCCCGCTTCAATGTTGTCGCGTAATTCGATCAGGTCGGCGTCGAAGCTGGCGTCATTTTCCGCCCTTCTAGTCTGGTTGAAATATATGTGAAGATAGCTCCTTATTATGGAATATTTCCTCATCACCGTTTTGAATACCGCTTTTATTAGAACCGTATTTCCTGATTTTTTTGAAGTCACGCATGAGCGCCATCGTTATGCCATGCGTGGCCGAGTCGAACGGG
>JAITQT010000142.1 GCA_031288745.1 Deltaproteobacteria bacterium | reverse complement strand
CGGTCGTTTTGGGAGCGCAAGCCTGTTCGGGTAGCCGAGGTTGGGTTAGTCGAGGATCTCTCGGCTCGGTTCATAGACTAAACCATAAGTTAAAGGTTAAAAAAATGGCTCGGGACATTTAAAAAATTAAAATCTCTTTTTGACAATAAATTAAAGATGAGCAGCCAAATCTAAGGCCAATTTTGATCGAAGCGCAAAAACCTCTTAAAAGCAAAATAGTCAAACATATTAACTAGTAATAAGGACATGTTACAAATTTAAAGACTGATAAAGGGGACTTTTTGCGCTTCGAGCAATTTTGGATTAAGTTAAGCTAAACTTTAAAAGCTAATCTAGCGGCTTTATAATTACCAGCGGCTAAGTTTTGACCATCTCGCCTTTTGGTTACTAGGCTTGGTTTTTATTTTTAAGCCTTTAGCGTCTTAATCTTACCACTAAAGGCGTTTTAAACAAAGAACTTTAGCAGCGATTAGACCACAAAATCACTATTGGGACCGATAAATTCTGGGCTCTTTTAAAAATAAGCCTAATAGGAAGGTAATTTACCAAATTTACAAATGGGCCGCCTAGGGGCCATAATAGAGCTGGCTAAAGAGAAGAAGGCTAAGAGCGAAAAAGTTTTTTTTAATATATCTATTTATTTTATCGTTAATAAAATTGTTTTATGGTTAAAAGTTTGCACCATAAATCTTTAGTCAGATCTTTAAAGTAAAATAGGCTCAGCTTAAGATAGCAATGGTGAGAAATTATTTTCTTGACCTAAAGGAGGAAAGTAAGGGAATATAGTCTAAAAAAGCGTTGAAGCCTCTAAGGGGCGAGTTTATCAAAAGCGCTGTAAAACTCCGTCAGGGCGGGGATATAGGGGGCATTGGGTTTGACTAGTTTTTATTCCAGAGTTCTTTGATTTTCCATTATACTCGAGTAAAATTGAAAACGATACTTAGCCGCAACTTTCCGAGAAATAATTTGATGACCAGATAGCCGCCCATAGTTTGACTGAATTGAGTGGGTTTGTTTCAGCGATTAAGCCTCTCTGGAAACTCCTTTTAGGTTTTTTTTACCTAAATTAAGATCATTAACCTACCCAGAAGAAAATATAATCCTTAAGTCGTTTGGGAGGGCTTTGACGGTATTTTGACTAAGAGAGAGGCCTTCTGAACCGGCCAGGTTTACCCTTTATAATTTTGTTGTTATTTTTTATAGATCAACTATAATACGAATCAAGTAAGACTGGAAGTGATAAAAGTTCCAATATTCAATCTAAAATAATGGTGTTTCTGTGAAAGTTCAAAGGGGTTACAAAATTAAATCTAAAAAAATTAAACTAATTAGTATCAATAGAGTTATATGTAGTATTATCAAAAATTTATTTAAAATAATGATTTAGATTTATAAAATTAACGTTGAGAGCGAGGAAATAAGCTTAGCTATGTCGAGATGGCCAACGATCATCCTTAAGAGGCTTTAAGGCCTTCCGTTCCATAGGTACCGTCTTAAGTCTCTTCCTCTAGGGAGGGGCAGATGTCAATTTAGCTTTTTTCTTCCAGCCTAAGGCCGGAAAACATAGGCGGAGTTTGGTTATGAAAGTTTGGCAAGCCGATTTAGCCATCATTGGCGCTGGAACAATCTGGGGATTAGCCTACGTTTTCACCCGCTGGGGCTTAAGCGATTGCTCCCCGTCCTTATTTCTTTTGACTCGATTCGCTCTAGCTTTATTCGTATCTCTTTTGCTTTTTGGGCGCTCTCTTAAGGGCCTAAGCTCCACCACCGCCTGGCGAGGGATTATTTTGGGCTTTTATATGGGCTCAGGCTACCTTCTCCAAAACTATAGCGTAAATTTTACTGAAGTTTCTAGGGCTGCTTTTATTGGCGCTTTAACTTTACCGGCTATTCCCGTGGTTTCTTTTATTTTATTTAGAGAAAAAATAAAGCTAAATAATTTTATAGGTATTGTTTTAGCCTTAATTGGTCTCTATCTTCTCCTTGACCCCCAATTTAGCGGACTTAATATTGGCGATCTAGTGGCTTTTCTCTCTATTCCCTTCTGGGCGCTATATTTAATATATATTAACGTTTATACCGAAGGAAACGACGAGCCCTATTTAACGGAAAGGCTCCTTATTTTACAGTTTGTCGGGGCTATCCCGTTAGTTGCGCTTTGTTCTATAATTTTTGAGAGCGGTCTTACTCCTGCTCTTCATCCAGATCTAGTTAAGGGGCTTAATCCTAGTGGACAATTTTGGGCTGGGCTTATTTACTGCGCTATCTTAGCCTCAATCGTTATAGTCTTTATCCAGACGGCCTGCCAAAAGCACACCACGCCCGTCCAGGCTATGATCTGCTTTCAGGTCGAGCCCGTTATGGCTACTATTGGGGCCTTTTTCTTTTTAAACGAACCCATAAACCTGAAGATGGGTATAGGGGCGCTTATAATCATCTTAGGCGTCTTGACCTCGGAGATAGGTTCTCTGTTAATATCCAAAAAAGAAGAAGATTAAGAAGGATAGTTAGAGAAAAAAAAAGCTGCGGCCCTCGAGATCTTATCAAGGGCCGCCTATTAATTAAAGAAAAAAGAGCTTAGTTTATTCGCAGCCTTCTAACCAGCCAAAGATTTGGCCTTTTTAAAAGTGGTTTTGGGCGTTTCTATAAAAATAGCCTCTATCACTTTCATGGTCATCCACTTGCCACTCTTATAGCGCCATATTCCGGTAATGGTTAGACCAAAGATGTAAAAGATCATGCACAGCCACATATTGAAAATATCAGCCCAACCGAGCCAAAAAAGGGCTAATATGGGCGCTACTATACCCAAAATACCCCAGATAAACATGGCGGCCATGGGAAACCAGACGTCCCCGGCCCCTTTGACGGCCCCAAAGGTGCAGAGGTAAAAGCCGTCCATCAAGCTATAGATGGCTACGAAAAACAATAGCTTGCTGCCTAAATTTAAGATTAAGTCGGCCGTGGCCACATCGTAGTTGGCGGAGACAAATAACGATAAGAGTTCTTTTGGAAAGATGACAAAACAAGCTGCTAAGGAGAAGACGTAGATAGTGCTAATAACCGTGCCAGTCTTAACCGCTCTAGCCCCCTCGTCGGCTTTCTTGCGCCCTATGGCTTGACCGACTATGATGCTGACGGCCTGACCAACCCCAATCATGGGGAAAAAGGAGAGGGCCTCTATGGAAAAGACAATATTGTTACAAGCTAAGAGCAAGTCGTCTAGACGGGAGACGGCGAAACTAAAAAAGCCAAAGGCAAAGAGTTCCATGAAAAATTGGAGCCCCCCAGGCCAGCCGTATTTAAGAAGGCGCTTAGTTAGTTTCCAGTCAAAGCGGTGCTCAGAAAAGACAGCATATTTAGCTTCCATTTTGGAATTAAAGATAAGGCGGGCGTAAATTATAACCGAGATGACCCAGCAGCTGGCCGTGGCTAAGGCCGCCCCCAAGACGCCTAGGCGGGGGACGAGTTGAACCTCTCCAAAGTTAACTCCAAATATCAAAATATAATTTAAAGGTATATTACAAAAAGCGCTTATAAGGCTAACCCACATAACTACCTTAGTGCGACCTATGGCGGCCATAAAACAGCTCATGGTTACTGCCGCTAGTTCCACTGGGCTTAAGAGAGTTAAGCAGCCGAAATAGTCGATTTGAAGGGCCACTATTTCGCTATTGGCCGTGCCCAAGCCAAAGAGCCAGGGGCTAGGAAAATATAAGAGGGAAAGCAGTAACCCGGCGAAAAGGCTAAAGTAGAGGGCCTGCCAGAGAGAAGCGGCCGCCCGGCGAGGTTGCCCGGCCCCGATGTACTGGGCCACGAAGACACCTACGTAAGAGGCGATGCCCATAAAAATAGAGCCGGAGGCAACTTTAGCTACTCCAGCCGGAAGGGAAGCGGCAATGGCATTTAGGGAGAAATGACTCAAAAAGAGGCGATCGGTGAAGAGCATCAAAGAAGAGGCGGTGAAAGAGGCGATTAGAGGCAAACATAGCGAAAGAACCTCACGGTAACCTTGAGCGACATTCCAACGCCTAACCGGACTGATATCGGCCCATTGGGACATCAAACCGGCTAAAAGACTAGACAACGACATAAAATTTTCCGAAGTTATAGTAGACTGGCTATAATATTCCGGGCCCGATGGCGCGGTGTCTCGGCTCTTTCTTTTGGGCCTGTCTATCCAAAAAGAAAGGAAAGATTTAAAAAAATTTAAGCCCCACTCTAAGGGAAGCTTAGGGCGCTCGGAAGCGCTTAAGGCTATAAAGAAGCCAGGTCAAGCTTAAATTTGACATAACGACCCGTCAGGGTCGGTTCACAAATTTGAACGTTTAAGGGCCCGTTCACAAGAGAGAACGCTGCGGTGCCAAGCCTATTGAAAGGGACGACCCATACCGCAGCAATGTAGCCCC
>JAITQT010000113.1 GCA_031288745.1 Deltaproteobacteria bacterium | reverse complement strand
TGATCGAAGCGCAAAAACCTCTTAAAAGCAAAATAGTCTAAAAAATTAACTAGTAATTTTGCTCTGTTACAAATTTAAGGACTGATAAAGGGGACTTTTTGCGCTTCGATCAATAATATATTAAATTTTCAATGCCCTTATCTATAAACTTTCGAGCTTCAACAGGGCGGGACCGCATAAGGCATAGGGTCGTTGATCTTTAACCTAAAATAACTACTTAACTCACTTAGTTCCTCTTACCTAGTCATCATCGAGGGCATTTTAAGCCCTCTTAGGGAAGGGTAGTTGAGGTGTGTCTGGCCCCGCTACGGGGGGTAACTAGGATGGTGAACCGTTCGCTCCAGGCTTGGCAGTGGTAGCCAAGGCTAGGTGTCTGCCGCGAGGCGCAATAAAAAAGAGCTGGCAGCAAACCCTTAGTCCGACGAATCTTAAATCGCATTAGGTAGATATAAGCAGACGAGCTTGAATCAAAAAGCGAATTCCAATACTATCTGAACTCATGGAGGTAAATGCGGCAGGTATATGAGGGGAAAGTTTCCGCTTTTATTGAGAAGAAAGCTGGCTTGGCCATTAAATTGGCAATGGGTTCTGCAAAGGGCCTTTATGGCTTAAGAAGTTAGCACAAGCCATACGTACAAATAGTCGAACTTGAGGGTAAGGCCTCCTCAACGGGGATGGTCTTCTTATGCAGAAAGGGCGTTTATAAATAGAAAGTAGAAAACCGCAGTTTGATCAGGTTATTCCGAGATGGGTAGATAGGAAATTTATGAAGAATCGGAAGGGCTTGGTAAGAGAATCTGAGTAGTGTTTGTGCTGGAATAATTTGTCCAAACCAAGACGGTTAAATTTGGCCAAGCCATGACGGAAAACTTGTCCACTGTCTAAACGATATTTAAGTTGTTTTTTCCCCTAAAAGTAATTTTTTTAGGCTCAGAGCAAGATTGTGGCCCCCTCAGCTAATTTTAATTTTTTTTGACCACGGGTGGTATACTTTTTGTGGTAAAACTGAACCAGAATGATATCCCCTTTACTGGTAATATCCAGCTGGACAATATTTTCCGTCTTTTTTTGACAAAATAGACCGTCCCAAACATGGCAAGACTTAGCGAGAACAACGAGAAATGTAAAAAGTCGATATAATTGAAGGCGTCTCAAGTAGTGTCTGACTATCTAATTCTCTGTAACAGTATGTTTAGGGGTGGGGGATTACGACGGGGTTAAACCAGCCTCTACTTGATTGGACAAAACTTAGGCTGCGGTTAGAGTGGTTAAAGAGGTCTTTGGAGAGGGAGCAATAAAGAAGAGTTGCTTTTTTTTCATTTACACTTAACGTAAAATTAGGACTTAAAGCGAGCGCCTCAGTTAAGAAAGCGAGACTAGGGAGTACTTTTATAAGAGCACCCTTTTTGGCTCATAGATTGGAAGAGAGTAGCCGTTAAGAGAGCAAACTAGGGCCCAAGATAAAAGCCGGATAACCTTTAGAAAAAAGAGAGCTAGGGTTTTAGCCAAAAAACAATAGACTACGGCTTTTGACCTAGGATAATGCGGGTACCAGGGGGAAGAGTGGCTTTAAGCTCTCTTATTTCAACCGCGCCGGCCTCTTTAAGCATGTCTTCGATTTCAGCCAAAGTGTAAACTCTTCCTCCTTTAGTCTGTACGAGCATGTTTAAGGCGAAGAGGGCTGGACCCTCTGGGCCTTGGCGGTCGTTATCTAAGACAAATTCTTGAATAGCCGCTATTGCTCCTTGATTTAAAGTTGAAAACCCTCTTTTAACCAAAAGGGCAGCGTCGTTTGGGTTTTCCCCG
Source organism: Deltaproteobacteria bacterium (assembly GCA_031288745.1). Classification (GTDB taxonomy): domain Bacteria; phylum Desulfobacterota; class Desulfarculia; order Adiutricales; family Adiutricaceae; genus JAITQT01. Next base: position 2,576 of record JAITQT010000113.1, on the reverse strand, counting down.
TGAAGGACTTGAGAGAGCCAGAGGGCATCAAAGCCTTCCGGGAGATGGCTAGTTAGAAAATCTCCGCCCATAAAAGAGACACGGTGGTGGACATTAAGTTTTTCTAAGACAGAGGTGGCTATCTTTTCAGAACCGGGCTGATCGAAGACTACGGCCGTAAGGTGGGGGTTTTTGGCGCAGAAATAAGCGGAGTAGGCCCCCGGTCCCCCGCCAAGATCTAAAAGCCTTCGGGCTTTTTTTAGATCTAGCGCTTCGGCCACAATACAAGCTTGTTGAACGGCTACGTTAAACATGCCTAGAAGAAAGTTGCGTATAGTCTCTTCAGGAGCTAAATCTGCGACTTTAAGGTCTTGAGGTTTATTTTCTTGAGTCAGCGGGGGAGAGCCGGTTTTAACGGCCTCGGTCAGTTTAGTCCAGTTGGGGAGGATATCTGACTGGTGGAGGATGATGTAACCAAAATAATCCGAGCTATCTTTGGATAGATAGCGCTTAGCGCTTTCAGATAGCTTTATTTTTTCTTCATCAATCTCCAATAGTTCTAACGAGGCTAAAGCCGAAATCAGCATGCCAGTAGCTCTTAGATCGGTCTTTAATTCTGAGGTGAGCTGATTTACGGTTAAATGACTTTGACGGGTTAGGACGGTAAAAAGATCAAGTTCCACTGCCGTCTGAATGACTTTAGCTTTCCAGACCTCCTGCTGGAGCGAGAAAAACTTCTTAGGAGTCCAGTCGTAGGCCATGTTTATCCTTACTTATTTAACTTAAAAATCTTAGCTACCACCACCCTTTTTTAAATAAGAACCAAAAAGGGCCTAAAGGTTTTAGCTAGAAATGGCTTTGAGTTCGCTGCGTCGATATTAGGCTTTGTAGCGGGTCTTTAAAGTTAGGGGGGCGGTAAGGTAAGCTCTTTTAAGCTGGGCTCATAAACTTTAAATTTTAGAAAAAGAAAAAGTAAGCGCCTGATGGCTCAAGTTAGGGCTTGAAGAGATATCTACAGGTGTAAGTTTTAAAAATATCTGCTAGGATATTTTTAAAATAATTTTTCTTTGGCCTTCGTTACGGGAAAATCTAATAAAGCGCTACTGCGGCCTTTCGCTTTTAGATAAGCCCAAAATATAGGAAAGGCCCAAAAATTTGATAAGAACTAGCCTGATAGTATTAGAGCATGGAGAGGCGTCTTTTCGGCTACAAATTAAAAAAGTTGCTAAACTAGTTCTGGGCGCTTGATCTTTAAATCGTCTAGAGCGTTTAATAGTAAGGATTGGTAAGCTCTATGTAAATAAACCACCGCGAAAGAGTCGAGATTAAATTTATATTCCTTATTGGAGTTGATTAGCAACGCTCGCTTAATCGTAAAGAAGCTTTGTTCTTCCTCTAGCTGGCGCATTTGGTTTATCTGCGAAATAGGATATTCGCCGAGTTTAGAGACCCTAAAATACAGATCGCTTGTTTCGTCGCCATGTTCGATAGAGCCCATTTTTCGCTCAATAGCGTAGGCTAAAGAAAATATGTCGCTGCAAGTTGGGCAGGAAAGCTTGACAACAAAAATATACACCAGACTCAATTCTAATTCTATACGGCCATTTTCTATTTCGGTGTAAATTTTTTCTATTTTACATTGAGGACAATATTGAGAAATAGATAAGTTAGAGATCTTGTTTTCTGAATATTTACGCCAATCAGTTGTAGTAAATATCGGCTTATCAGCTAGTTCAGAAAATTCTTTGTTATACGAAGTCATAGTAATCACACATTTGAGTCTGGGGCGCTGGATAAAAGGGTAAATTTTAGATAGACGCCTTGTAAGATATAAAGCCAAAGAGCTAAGATTTTAGCAATCTTCGTGGTTTTTTAGCCCTCTTAAGCGTAGAGCGAGGGTTAAGAGGCTTTTTTATGTTTAAGCCTAAACTGCCTAAAGTCGAGCTTTATAGGCCAAAGGCGCTGGGTTCAAATTTTTTAAGGTAAGGTTATTTGTTAGGTTCTAAATTACCGAGCTATCGTTTTAAGTTCTTGGCTATTTTAGGATACGGTAATTTTTCTTAACTCGCTAATAAAATTAGCCCTTAATTTTACGCCTTATTTCGTTAGTTCCCGTTAGGAAGTATAACTAATTCGGCAGAAGATTTAGGCTATGTAATTTCCCGCTGAAAAGCGGCCTTTCATCGTATTTGAAAAATATCGTATTAAAGATTAAGACCATAAAATTAGACTTTAAGCTAGAAGGCCTTAGGCCTTAGGCCTTATCAAGCGGTCAGGCTACCTAAGGGAAGGTAAATTCCTCTCAATTGTTTCTTAAGGTAAATCAGCCCGGATGATAGCTTGAAGCTTAAGGTGAGTTACAGTCTTTGTTAGAGGCGATGAGTTCACGGGCCGGAACCAATAGAGACGAAGGTAAAAAAATAGGTTCCGTTTAATTTGGTATTATCTCAGGAAATAAGGGCTTAAGTCAAGGATAGAATTTAAATTTTGGCAGAAAATTTTTCCAACTGTGCAATTGGAAACCTAGGCTGCCTCAGCCAGGGGAGGAGCCGCATCTTTAGCTGGGTAAGGAATCAGCTTGAAAGGGATGGATTTAT
>JAITQT010000110.1 GCA_031288745.1 Deltaproteobacteria bacterium | reverse complement strand
GTGCGGTGATAAGAAGGACTGGGTGAAAGCCGGGTGCGGTAACTCCGCAGGCCCGATTTGACGGGGGAGACTGGAAACGGGGCGGAAGCTACCGCGCCAGTACTCTTCTCTACAACCTTATTAGGTTATTTAACTTGAGATAAGCTTTATCTAAAGGTAACTGTTCACCAAGTTTTTTTTTTTCCCCCACGTTGCGGCTGGTAGCGACTTTCGAGTTGTAATTAAGTTTTAGCATACTCTTAAGTTCTTAACATTAGTTCTTTTAACGTTTCTACTTAGCTCTCTGCTCCAACCATATATTTTAACTTTGATCGAAGCGCAAAAACCTCTTAAAAGCAAAATAATCTAACAAATTAACTAGTAATAAGGACATGTTACCAATTTAAGGATAGATAAAGGGGACTTTTTGCGCTTAGATCAACTTTGATTAATGTTAAAATTACTAAGCTCCTATAGGGGGCTACATTGCTGCGGTATGGGTCGTCCCTTTCAATAGGCTTGGCACCGCAGCGTTCTCTCTTGTGAACGGGCCCTTAAACGTTCACATTTGTGAACGGACATTGAATGGACACTCTGAGCTTAAAGGAGTATAATGATTATCCTTAATTTGATCGAAGCGCAAAAAGTCCTCTTTACCAGTCCTTAAATTTAGAACATAGCCCATAGTTCTTTTGAGGTTTCTACTTAGCTCTCTGCTCCAACCATATATTTTAACTTTGATTAATGTTAAAATTACTGAGCTCCTATAGGGGGCTACATTGTTGCGGTATGAGTCGTCCCTTTCAATAGGCTTGGCCCCGCAACGTTCTCTTTTGTGAACGGGCCCTAAAACGTTCACATTTGTGAACAGACACTCTAAAAGTTAGCGTTATGAAGCTAGGCCTATCGAGTTACTCAATAATTTTTTTAGTCTTGATTGTTTTCGTGACCAGTCCTTTGGCCGCCACCCGGCCGGATTTGTGTTGCCTAGTTAAGGTTTCGTCTTCCGAACAGCCTTGGGCTTTACCTACGCGCTTAAATCAAAACCAAGTTCAGCTCGAGTCTAAATCCCATAACCATCATAGCTCCGATTCTTTGTCGTCTAGTTCTTCTCATTCCTCTCGCTCTACTGCCGTTCCTTCTTCCTCAAACTCTAAGGACGCGAGTGTTCCGTGCGGGCCGTTGGTTTGCTTAAACATCCCTCCAGCTTTCCAAGCTTTTCTCCAATCTTATTTAGTCTCTTGGCCAACCCTGGCTTCATTTCTCTCCCTAAGTCCCCAAACTGAGTGGTCCCCCCTATCCGGCTATGGAGATATGATTTTCCGACCTCCCCGCTCTTAACACCTCGCCTTGGCTTTCAAAATTTTTGTCTAGGCTCTTCGCTTTTTCTATAAGCCCTACGGCTCAAGGGAGAGGCTGCGTCCGTTTAGGCCGCTAAAGTCGCCTAGATGGAGAGCTAAATCTACGCTCTATCTTATTGGAAGCGCCTAAAAAATCTAAAACTCAATTATTGACTTGGCCCGCTAAGTTTTTTTCCTAAGTTTTGGTACTTCTTTTTTAAAGCCAGCTAACCTTAGGCTCAAACTGAGGCCGCGGCCGTTTACTAGAAAGCGGAGCGAAAATGCGTCTAGCGTCCGTCGCCGCAGCTGCGTTGGTCTTGATCGCGGCTCTTAATTTATTAGTCTCTTGTTCCTTAGCCCCTCCTTACCAAAGACCCGTCGCTCCGACGCCTGAAACAGTAGGGGAGCTAAGCGCTCCACTACCAGCGGCTATCGTCTTACCGCCTTTTGGCCAATTTTTGCCTGACGAGCGCTTAAAGGCCCTGACGGAGATAGCCTTAAAAGAAAATCGCGATTTAAGGCTATCGTTTCTTAAAATCCGAGAGACTTTAGCCCAGTATGGAGTGGTATCCTCCGAAAGGCTACCTTGGCTTAATTTCGAGGCTAGCCATGAAGTTAGCGGAGGAGGCGGTGGGGTGAGAACCCAAAGGCAATATGAGACCGGCTTGGTCTTACCAGCTTTTGAGTTAGATTTTTTTCGAAGAGCGGCTGATATGTCTCTAGCCGCCAGAGAAACCTATCTAGCTTCCCAAGAGGCCTTCCGTTACGCCCGCTTAGCTTTAATCTCTTCAGTGGCCGGGGCCTATCTCGATTCGCGCTTAGCTTTTGAGAAATTAAGGCTGACCGAAAGGACTTTGGCGAGCTGGCGCTCTTCGAAGGCCTTTATAGAGCAGAGGATAATCTCTGGTCAATCCACTCTTCTCGATCTCGAGCGAGCTAAGGCTATGGCTGCCTTCGCCGAGGCGGAGCTGGAGGCCTCGCGTGAGGAGATAATTAGAGCTGAAAACGGTCTAAAGCTACTCTTGGGTGATTTTATAGAAAAGGAGCTGCCAGCCCCTAGTTCTCTAATGAACTGGAAAGAGGTCGATCTTCCCAGCGGGTTAAGTTCGGAAAGTCTATTGAGCCGCCCAGATATATTAGAGGCCGAACACAAGCTCAAAGGGGCTCATGCCGACATAGGCGCGGCTAGGGCGGCCTTTTTTCCTAAGATTAGCCTTACGGCGGCCTTAGGGCTAATGAGTATGGATTTAGCTTCCCTCTTTAATTCTTCAAGCTCTCGGTGGTCGTACGGCCCTCAACTAAGCTTGCCGATTTTTAGCGGGGGGAGAAACAGGGCCAATTTAGAACAAAGTTTAATCTTAAAGGAAGCCGCAGTAGCCCAATATGAATTAGTTGTTCAGAGGGCTTTTAAAGAAGCAGCCGAGGGCTTAGAAGTTCGCCGGATATTAAAGGCTAGGGAGGCGGCCCAAAAAAAATATTTCTCTGCCCAAACTAAAGTCCTCGAATTAGCTACCAGTCGCTATCAAAGCGGCGCGGTCAGCTACCTTGAGGTCCTAGACGCCCAAAGGGAGGTCTTTGAAGCTGAAAAGGCCCTTTTGGAATTAAAAAGAAATCAAGCCGTAAACGATATCTCACTCTACGTCACCTTAGGTGGAGGTTTTCCCGAGCCGCCAAAAGAGGCTGCTATAGAGACGGTTAATCTACTAGAGGAGAGAAAATAGGCCCCTAAAGAGCCTTAAGGGTGACTAGGGCGGTTAAGAGGGGATGTTAGACCTTAAATTTTTTTCACTTTTTTC
>JAITQT010000108.1 GCA_031288745.1 Deltaproteobacteria bacterium | reverse complement strand
AAAAGCTGGACTGAAAATAAATCCATCCCTTTCAAGCTGATTCCTTACCCAGCTAAAGATGCGGCTCCTCCCCTGGCTGAGGCAGCCTAGGTTTCCAATTGCACAGTTGGAAATTTTTTGCGACTTTTTTAGTGGAGACTATCTATATTGTAACCGTTCACCAAACCTTTTTTTCCCCACGTTGCGACTGATAGCGACTTTCGGGTTGTAATTGAGTTTTAGCCTACCCTTAGGGGGCTACATTGTTGCGGTACGTGTCTTCCCTTTCAATAGGCTTGGCACCGCAACGTTCTCTTTTGTGAACGGGCCCTTAAACGTTCACATTGGTGAACGGACACTCTATATTGGTGCAATTTTTATTAATATTTAGATTTTTTCTTCTAATTTATAGTCTAGTAGCTCTAGAAATATTCCCTTAGCTCTAGTCTACGATAGCCTTGAGGTAGCTCCCTCCAACGTTCTCAACGCAGGCTTAGGTATATTTTTAATTCTTAAGTCCTTAACGACTACAATAGCGTAGTTGTTGCTGATAACTGACGAGGCCTTATCCAAATAATCTTTACCAATATCGGTAATTATTTTATATCGAGCTAGTTTACATTTAGTCTTTAAACAGTTTTTTTCTAAAGTCATCTTAGATTTTGTTTTTTTACGCTTCTGTATGAGCTTCTTCCGCTTTCTTAATAGCCGCTTCATATTTACGAGAAAATGAGCGTTAAAACTTTTAAAGTTTACACCCTCCTAAATACTATAGCTCTTTAAGAGTTGAGAGATATTGGCCGTTGGAATTGATAGGCGAAAAAAACCGCTTTAAGAACTAATGCTACCATAGCGGAGGAGCAAGAAACGAGAGATTCTAAAAATCTAAAAAGTCTAATTCAGTTTGGATTGAAAATAAAGGTCGACGGCCTCAATTCCTCAAATAAGATAGTAACATTTTTTTTAATCCCTTTAATTTAGCGGCTGTTATGATATCTAAACCAATCAAATTTTAGTAGTTTAATACGGTTAATGACCTCGTCGATTTGATATTGTTTGTAAATGGGGACTAAAGCCATCGTGAATGGCTCTTTTTTTTAACTTTAGGAAAATTGGCTTAAATAACTAAAAAATTACTAAACGCTTAAATTTCAAAACATTAACCCTCATCCTCAGACTTATTCTCGCAAACTGCGTTCCATATGCTCCAGCGCAGTTCTTCTAAGCCCTCGTTGGCTAAAGAAGAAAAAGCTAAGACTTTAAGGCTAGGTTTGGCTTTTTTAAAGGCGGCTAAAGCCGCCAAGCCCTCGGGTAAATCCATCTTACCGATGGCGATTAGGCTCGGCTTTTCTATTAAGCTCGGATCGTAAGCCTTAAGTTCTTCTTTGATAGCCACTAGGTCCCTATCGGGTCTTTCCAAATCCATCCTCAAGGGGTCCAAAAGGTGCACCAACACGGCGCAGCGGCTTAAATGTTTTAAAAAGCGGTGCCCTAAACCCGCTCCCTGGGCCGCCCCGTCTACTAAGCCCGGCAAATCGGCTAGGACGAAGGAATGGTCCTCTCCGGCCGCCACCACGCCTAAATTGGGGACTAAGGTGGTGAAGGGATAATCGGCTATGACCGGTTTGGCCGCCGAAAGCTTTGAAATTAAAGTCGATTTACCTACGTTAGGGTAACCTACCAGGCCCGCGTCGGCCAAAAGGCTTAATTCCAAAATTAACTTTCTCTCTTGCCCCGCTTCCCCACTTTGGGCTTGCCTCGGGGCCCGATTAGTGGAGGTGGTGAATCTAAAATTACCCCTCCCACCTCGGCCACCTTTGACGACCACGAAACTCATGCCCTTTTGAGATAAATCGCATATTTTTTCCCCGCTCTCAGCGTCGATGGCCACCGTACCTGGCGGCACGGCCAACCTTAAATCGGCCCCGTCAGCTCCGCTTTGCCGCCGACCACGCCCAGGCTGGCCGTTGGGAGCGATAAAATGTTGGTTAAAATGAAACCGAAGTAGGGTCTCTCTTTGGCCCAGAGCCTCGAGAATCACGTCTCCGCCCCTCCCGCCGTCGCCACCGTCAGGGCCACCTTTGGGTATATATTTTTCGCGTCTAAAACTAACGCAGCCAGCCCCGCCGTGCCCAGAAGCAACTTGTATTCTAGCCGAATCTACGAATTTCAAAGCCGTCCCTCTTTTTAAGCCGCAAGGCGCTCTGGCCGCAACCATTCTAAATTACCTTGGAGATTGTATCACTATTAAACGCTTTGATAAAACCCTAGGCCAGGGCGAACACAACTAACAATTAGCCACAAAGGCACCCAACTAAAAGTAAAGTAGCCCAGCCAGGCTTAATAAAAATAATTTTAGGTCCTACAAAAAAATAGCCTAAAAGGCTCTCGCTTAAGGCCTAAAAATGTGATTTAATACTCTCCAGCCCCAAGGAGGGGACCATTTTATTTTTTGGCTAAGCCTTAGTTTTGCCTGATAGCCTTATTTTTGATCGAAGCGCAAAAACCTCTTAAAATCAAAATAGTCAAAAAAAATTAACTAGCAATAAGGCTCTGTTACAAATTTAAGGACTCATATAAGGTAACTTTTTGCGCTTCGATCA
>JAITQT010000102.1 GCA_031288745.1 Deltaproteobacteria bacterium | reverse complement strand
AAGCGCAAAAAGTCCCCTTTATCAGTCTTTAAATTTGTAACATAGTCTTATCACTAGTTAATTTTTTAGACTATTGTGCTTTTAAGAGGTTTTTGCGCTTCGATCAAAAATGATTAGATGGAAAAAACCCACTTTGTCATTGGCGGAGGGCAAGAGCCAACCTCTTCAACTTTTTAGGTTGATCTTAATACAAACCTAACAGGTCGTCTAGCCCGAGTTTACAAGTTAATTTAGACAGAACTACTAACTAATCGAAATAACGTATTTTTTTGCGTTAAACAAGTAGTCAAAAATATTCGCTATTGAACGATATACCTCCTTAGCTTGTACTCATTAATATACGCATTGACGGCGTCAGAGACCTTTGAAAACATTATTTTTACTTGGGGTGTATTGTTATTTGAAGAGGTGAAAATTTTTACCATCTGGGTACCTTCCATTAGTTCGTCAAGTATTTTATTAATAGACTTTTTATAACCAAGTAAATACATTTCATGTTGTAATAAACAAACTAATGTATATGAAAGTATACAATAAAAATTATGTACGATGATATTATTATCAGTAAAATGCCTAATAGGTCTAAAAAAAGGATATTTTATATTTTTCATTTGTTTAAACGTTTCTTCAACATGAAACTGTGCTCTATAGGCAGCTACTATCTTTTCGTTAGTTCAGTCAGTTCTATTAGTAAACAAGATAGTTCTACCTAAAAATTGATTTTTAATATTCTCTAAATTATTTTTATTTAAATTATATGAAAATTCAATAATATTATTACTAATTTCTATATTATATGAATATATTTATTTCATATAATCACCTGTTAATATGGTTTTTATATTTTTAGATACTGATTCTACAGTTGGTTTTTTTCCTTTGGTAATTTGGCCATCTTCACGTTTCTTGAGCCTTTCGAGGAGATAGCGAAATTCAGATTCACATTTTTGGATATTTTCCTCAATTCCTCTTAACTGTGATTCACGAAGATTTTCGTTGTCTGTAACTAGTACAGTAATATTCTTACCAAAAATCATTTTTTGATATCTATAGACTGTTGTACCTTCGAACTGCTTTCCTACTAATGGAGAATATTCAGAACGATCTAAAGAAATGAGTTCTGGACACTGATTAAAACGTAAACTTCCAACAAAATGTAATTTTTGAATTATTAGATCTTCAATAAGAGCAATTATCTCATCTGAATTATTATCTTTATCAAATATTAATGTTATATAACCACTATTATTTGATATTTTAGAAGTTCTTTCTTGTAATTTAGTAATAACTTCTAAAAATTGTTTTGAATCACGCCTATTACCATGGTAAGTTTTATGAAATAAAGGTATATTATTTCCTTGACTTACCATTAAAGATAAGCCAATTATTTTTAAATAAGATCTTTTCTCTTTACTATGGCCTCGTTGTGTAATTTTAGATTTATTTATAGTATTTATATATGAAAAAAAAATTGTATTATCAAAAAGAATGTATTCAGTTGAAATATTATATTTATCAATAATTTTTGTAGATATTTCATCTTCTATTTTTAAGATTAAATTTTGATTTAATCCCGTCATATGTTTCCAAAAACTTTGGCTAGAAAGAGATTCTTTTGATGCTTCTGGATATAAAGGCACTAAAATTGTCGTTTTAAACCAATCATAGAATATATTTTTGCTGACAGGTTCTATAGCTCTATTAATAGCTGCGAGTATCAGATATGTTCCAACTGATAAGCCTGGTTCTCTTTTTGGACAGTATTTGTCTATAATTTTAACTAGATCTAAACGTTGAGTTAGATCGTATAATGCAGCAACAGCTGAAAATTGATATTGAGCGCAATCAAATTCAATATCTTTCGAGCTATTAACAAGAGAACTTAACTCAGTTGAATAAATTTCGCTGTATTTTTTTGCGATATCATCTGCGGTCCCGAGGGGAGTCAGAGGTCCATGCTTCGATACACCATTAACTTTCACATTGTAGGTCAAGTAGTAGTATGTTTTTTTACCAGATTTGACCTTTAATAGATAAGAACACTTTAGAATTCTCCTTTGTCATTTTGACTACTATGGAGAAATATAATAAAATTTCTTTTGATCTGTCAAGAAATTTTTTTATTTTATTTTTACTACTATGCATGATTTTTTGTTCTTGAAAGTACTGTCTCATAGTATGTATGTTCTATTTATTTTAGCTATTTTTAAAGTGTTTAGGTTATAGTTGTATAAAATTTATTAATTGATTTGACAATTTAGGTCTGCCATGAGTGAAAAATTTTACATGGTCGAGATCATCAAAAATTTAAATTTGACTACTCATGAATATTTTATAGGATATATCCAATAATTCTAAGGGTTATCTGATTAACATTTTTTGACTACTTAGAATGTCTGGCAACTTACCGATTTCATTAATCTAATTTATTTATCCCGGCCTAACTTGTAAACTCGGGCTAGGGCATGATCTACATTGTTCAGGATCAAAATTAATCCGTCTGTTTTTACCGTTCTTTTTTATGTCAAGCCGTTGTTGCCCCATGGGACAGCCTTTTATTTCACCCTCTTCGTCGAGTTCAAAGTCGGACAAGCTAAAGGGAGTGGGAGATAGAACCTCAACCTCATCTGAGTCCGACTCGTCTTATATTGTTTCAGGCTGAACCTCTGTTTTTTGAGCGAATGAGGAGTTTTGCCTCTCATCGACGACGTCTTCTTTGCTTTGTTCGTATTAGGCCCCTCCTTCCTTGCTATGAGCAGGAGCTACCAGCTTAATGCCACTCTTGGCCGCATACTCATAATGGTCTTCCTAGCCGTAAAGGGTATCGCCCGTTAAGGATTCGGGCTTTAGGTTATTTTCCAGCAGATAGTCGATTGCCGGAATCAAAGCCGCGCTGTCGGATTTGGCCGCTCCCTTAAGCTCAACATAGGTGATCAAATAAGGGTTTTTTCTCTTTGATCAAAAATTAGCGCTTTAAAAAGGAATCTATGGCAAACGGTATTTGGAAAGTCGCCCGTATGGCTGGAAAGATTCTGGCCAAGAAGATGATCCAAGCGACGGTTATGATAAATTATCAATGCAACTGCCGCTGCCGCATATGTAATTATTGGCGCGAGCCCTTTCGTTCCCTCCCCCCCATGTCTTTAACCTGCGCCCACACCTTAGCTGAAAAACTTAAGCCTTTGGCCCCTTTGGCCATGTGTCTGGCGGGGGGAGAACCTCTTCTTCACCCAAATTTAATTGATTTGGCCGGGCTTCTGGCTAGGGATCATTATTTGGATTTGGTAACCAACGGCTATCTTATGACTCCTGATTTGGCAGGCGATCTTTTTAAATTTGGTCTTAGCGAGATAAGCGTTTCCATAGATTACGCTTTAGCTAAAGAGCACGACGCTCAGAGGGGCTTGGAGGGACTCTTTGATAGGGCTGCGGCAGCGTTAGAGTATTTGGCGGCCAAAAGAGTGAAACCCGAGCAGCGCGTTCGTTTGGTTAGCGTCGTTATGGAGGATAATCTCGATCATATTGAGCCTTTAAGCGATCTTTGTCAAAAGTTGGGCGTAAAGCATAATTTAACCCTCTACGTTCCTGGCCGAGGCCATGGGGGCCAGCCGGCCGATCTATCGGCCGTGGTCAAGAGACTTAAGGATATCCAAAAGCGAAAGCCAGCTCTTTTAATTGTCCCTGGTTACCTCGAAGGCTTTGAGGGCCGAGGTCGGGCCCAATGCCGTAATGGAGTTAACCTTATGGCTATCGATCCCTTAGGCCGAGCCTTAAGGTGCATAGATAGAGTCGATAAGCCGGCTGGGAGCATAATTACCGATGACCTTAAAGTCGTTTTGGCTAAACTAAAAAAACAAGCTCTAGAAAATCCCTGCAACCGTTGCTGGACTAGCTGTCGAGGCGTGGTCGAGCCTCTCCTATACGGCCCGAAAAAAATAAAAAACTGGCTCTATCAATTAAGGGCCATCCGGTCTGAACCCATAATAAATCCGTGCGGCCACGGGCTTAGAGGGGGCGGCGATTAGTGAAAGTTACTCCTAGGACCTTTGGCTTAGCTCTTAACGTTTTTCTATTTCTCTTTTTCAGCTTAGGGTCGTACTCGGCTTTAAAAGAGAGGCTGGATTGTGGCTTAACGCCCGTTGAAATCTCTTTTATAGTCCAAAACTTCGTTTTTTGTTTAATCATTTTAATTAGAAATCCGGTAGGAGAGATTTCCCGCTCTTTAAACGGGCAGCTTATAGCCTTGGCCGCTTTTTTTTCCGGCCTAGCCTTCTTAGGTCGTAGCTTTGAAAACGAAGGACTTTGGGCCGATTTAGGCCGGGTAGTGGTTATCTTGGCCAATCTTTTGGCAGTGGTCTCGCTTCTGACCTTAAAAGACAGCTTTGCTATCCTCATTGCCCGCCGTGACTTAAAGTGTAGAGGAGTCTACGCGGTGGTTAGACACCCTATGTATCTGTCCGATATCTTAATTCGCCTAGGTTTTTTTCTCGTTTACCCTTCGATTGATGTTCTGATTCTGGTTTTGGCTACGGCTCTTTTTTACGTGGTTAGAGCGCTTTGGGAGGAAAAGTTTCTCATGGGTTACGACGATTATCTCGCCTATAGTCAAAAGGTCCGTTACCGCTTTATCCCTTGGATCTTTTAAGCGGGGAGGGGCCTTCATGTTTGGCTTTATTAGGCGAATTAACTGCGATCAAAATGCGACCACAGATCTTTCTCCAAAAGCGCGCCGGGCTATTATTAAGGCCCTCAAAGGTCCCCAAGCCAATCCCTCTTCTCCTTACGCCGAAGGACGCGAGGCTTCTTATTTAATCGAGCGGGCCCGAAAGGACTTGGCCGACGTTGTTAACGTCGAGCCCGAGAGCTTGATTTTTACCTCTGGGGCTACGGAAGCCGATAACTACGTCCGCTCTATCGCCCCTCTTTTATCTAAATCTCGAAGGGCGATCGTTTATAACCCAATGGAACACCCCGCTATGATAGCCTCGCTAAGGCTTTTGGAGGCTGAGGGTTTTTCTTTAATCGCCCTTAAACCCGACCGTTTAGGCCGGATAGATTTAGAAGAGCTTAAGCGGAGGTGGAACGATAATATCTGTTTAACGGTCATGATGGCCGCCAATAATGAGACTGGAACTCTTTACGATATAGCCGCATTAGCCCAATTTACTAAGGCCAGTGGGGCCTATTTTTTTTCCGATATGGTCCAGGCTCTAGGTAAGATAAAAATAGATCTTAAGGCCTTGAGCGTGGATTACGCTAGCTTTTCGGCCCATAAAATTGGCGGCCCCAAGGGAGTCGGGGCCCTCTACGCACGTCCTGGGGCCCCTTTCGCCCCCGTTTTGTTGGGGGGAAACCAGGAAGGCGGCCGGAGGGCGGGAACGGAGGCTGTTCATGATATCATAGGCTTCGGGGCTGCGCTTAGAGAAGTTCCTTCTATTCTAAGTAGGGTGGAATCCTTAAGGGCGCTTAAGGAGAATTTTATCGCTTCAGTTAAGCTGATATGCCCTGAAGTTATCATTAATTCCCCCTCGTCTAGGTTTTGCCAGCCCGGCACGGTTAGCCTTACCTTTCCTGGCCGCGACAACGCCTTTCTTTTAGGTCATTTGGAGTTTTACGGCGTAAGTGCCGCCGCGGGTTCGGCCTGCAAGAGCGGAGATAACGCGCCTTCGAGTGCTCTTACGGCCGCAGGTCTAAGCGCCCAGGAGGCTCGCTCGACTTTAAGGTTTTCCTTTGGCCCCCGTTTTAGCCGAAAGGATTTAAATTATCTAGTTAAGGTTTTAAAAAAAATCTTTTCTGAAAAATCTGATAAAGAGATTATCGTCTTAAGGCCCAGAGATGTGACCGAAGATTTAATCTTAGGCAAGGATTTAACGATAATTCATATTAGACGTTTTCCTAAATTCAAAGGTCTTAAGCCGCTTATAGGGAGCCGCGTGATTAATTTAGCCGACCGATTAAGCTGGGAAACACTAAAGCTTAACGGGCCGACTCTTTTAACCTGTGAGACTGGCTACGACGCCCCCATTATGGCCTTTCGGTTAAAGCGGCGCGGCTTTAGTCAGCTAGGAGTTTTAGCCGGGGGCCTTTGGGGCCTAAGATTGAGCCGACCTGAACTATGGGCTAGGCTTTTGGAGTTAACCTAGGCTATGCTATAGAAAGGCAAGATTGAGAACCCCTTATGAGCCGAAGAAAGACTTGAGTTCTTATTAGTTGTGGTTAGAGCTTTTTTTGCGGCTTTCAGGAGTATCTTTAAATAGTGCCTTTAATCTTTCTAGTCAAACTTAAAGACGATTTAACCTACTTTTATTTTGGCAAATTGGTCTGGGCTGCGTCCTAAGATCGATAGATTTAGTTTCCTAAAGATATTAATAGTATAAATGAGTATTAATATATTTTGATGCCTGTCAATTTAAGTATCGAGAGGGTATACAATGGGAATATTATTATCTAAGGTAAGAATCAAAAATTACCGCTCAATTGAATCTCTAACATTAGATTTGGGGACGAACACTCTCTTAATTGGGCAGAATAACTCTGGGAAAACAAATTTTTTAAAAGCCCTTAACCTTGCCGTCTCTGGCACATCAGAAATTTCAGAGGAGGATATCTTTGTCGCTCGCGACGAGAGATTAGAGCGAAAGAAAGAGGCCTATATTGATATTCAATTTCAACCTACCGATGAAAATGGAGTTATCTGTTTATCTTTTTCTAAATTCTGGACAGAAATATTTACAGATACTTGGATTAGAACAATTGGTGATTATAACTTTGTTGGTATACGAATGGAGATAAAGTTCGACCCGATAAAATATAGCTATGGGCTGATTCGTCATTGCATCTTGGAATGGAAAGACAGCTTTGAGGATACCTTGATAGAATCCAAATCAAGTGTCTTCAATGAGGATATGCGAATTTACTTACAGTGCTTTTACATGGATGCAAACAGGGATATAGTTCAGGATTTACGGAATCGAAATTCTTATTTTGGTCGCCTCACATCAAGCAAAGATTTATCAAAAGAAGCTATAGACGAGATAGAGGCCTGTCTTAACGACGCCAATACCAAAATTATTGAGAATATCCCATCCTTGCGGCAGACGCAAATAAGTATCTCCTCAATTGGTCAAACAATAGGGTCGTTTTCTAGTAAAGTAGAAATAGAACCTTTGGCTCGGAAAATTTCCGACCTAAATAAAGGCATGGATATAGTGATGCAAGATGGTGATGCCGCTCCATTCCCAGTATCGCAACACGGCTATGGAACTCGCAGTTGGATTTCATTTTTATCTATGTCCGCCTTTGTGGAAATGAAAAATAAAATAATAAAAGAAGACGGAGGCGATGATGCCGAACAGTTTTTTTTACTAACAATGGAAGAACCTGAAGCTCATTTGCATCCGCAAGCACAAAGGCGGCTATTTGAACAGATCTCCCATTTCAAGGGGCAAAAGGTTGTTAGTACGCACTCGCCAAACATAGTTGCTCAGTCGGCCTTGACTGACATTATATATTTTAGCAAACGCGGCGGAAAGACTGTCGTAAGAAGCTTTAAAGAGCGCAAGTCTAACGACGATGACGAAAAGATATTTCGTGAAGTTATTAACACTCGAGCTGATTTACTATTTGCTTCTGCGGTAATTCTTTGCGAAGGAATAACGGAGGAAATCGCTTTGTCGATTTTTTTTAATGAATATTTTGGCTGTGCTCCGTATATATATGGCGTTAGCATTATCAGCGCGGGTGGGCAAAAATATCACCCTTATTTATCACTAATTGAGACCGTTGGCCTAACATGGTTTATTTTTAGCGACGGTGAAAGCGAGACAGATAAAACTGTTAAAGGTGCCGTTGAGAGTGTTTTTGGCAAGGATACTAGTGAATTACTAAATAATGTGGTTAAGCTTGAAAATGATCATGAGTACGAAACGTATTTAATTAGCGAAGGCTACGGCGATGACATTATTAAGGCTATTTGCGATTATGAAGACGATGAAAAGTTTTTAGATAAATATATTGACCTAAAAGATAAACAGAATCGGAGTAATAAAATCGCGAAGAAGTTAAACAAAGAGACTAAAAGAGATTACAAGACTGATATTGAAAATGGACGAGTTGACGCTTTAATCGATTTATGTTTGGAAAACAAGACCAGATACGCAAAGGCTGTCGCAAAGAAAATCGTGGCCTCGACTGATAAGGAAAAACGCATACCTAAGAAAGTAGCGGCTCTTTTCTTATTGTTACAAAAGGTGGTCGCGAAAAATAAGCAGATTAGCATTAGTAACTTCGATACAGATGATTAAAATGAATCTATCGCCAAAACAAAAGCAAATTGTAGAGCATATTGACGGCCCATTGCTGGTCAAAGCTGGGCCGGGGAGCGGAAAAACGCGGGTTCTTACCGAACGCGTCAAGCGCCTTTTGATTGTCAATAAACGCAGTAAAGTCTTGGCTTTGACGTTTAGCAATATGGCAGCGGAAGAAATTCGTTTAAGACTTGAAACTGATAGGGAAGTCGGAGACGCCATAAAGCGCGTTACAATTGGCACCATACATTCATTTTGCCTTGAAATCATTCAGTCAAGGGGTTATCTAATCGGACTGCGCCCAGATATTTCGCTGTTTGAAAATGAAACTGATAGAATCGCTATCCTAAGAAGCGTTATCTCCGACAAAGCTGGAATAGAAATGAATCTTCAGCGGCAAGGAGACCCGAAAACGTTTATAGCCAGGTGCCTTTCGGCGATTTCAGAGTTTAAGCGTTCTTTAATGGTGCCTGAATCATGCGATCCTATTTCAGCGATATATCGACAGTACAACGACGCGCTTTTCAACCAAAATGCTATGGATTTTGACGATATCCTTTTTTACGCCTATAGAATACTCGCGGACAATCTTAATGTGGTAAAGCTCTATAACTCTGTCTATCGATTCATCTGCATTGACGAATCGCAGGACTTAAATAATGCTCAATATAATATTATACGAATACTTTGTAGTTTCTATTTTTATAATATAATGTTGGTTGGCGATGAAAATCAATCAATTTATGCCTTTAATGGTTCAAATAGCAAGTATATGTCAGAATTATTTGTACGTGATTTTAAGCCTACGATTTATAAATTGGAAGAGAACTTTCGTTCAGCTAAACAAATAATCCGTTTCTCTAATTCTCTTTTCGATAATACGGACGACCTTTCAAGGTATCTCTATGAGGGCGAGTTTAAAATCACCGCTTATATCAATGAATTGGCCGAGGCGCAAGCAGTTCGCAGCGCGATTGAAAATCTTATGAACAGCGGACATAAGGACATTGAGAATCCATTGAAATACGACGACTTCGCAGTCATTGCTCGAAATAAATATGTACTCTCCCAAGTTGAAAGTGAGTTAAAGAAAGGGGGGATCCCATTCTTTTATAAAAATACTCAATCAGGCATAGCTTACGAAACCGATTACATGGAAGTCTTTGACCTTACCCTTAGCTTAATTAAGAACCCTATTGACGAATTTCACCGGCAGAAGCTATGCAAGTTAGTATCGAAGGATTTATCAAAAGGCAAGGATTGTTCTAATGTAAAAATTCTCATAGAAGAGTTGTTGTCCGGTAGTAAATTCGCCTGGCTGATTACTGCGTTAAGGCAAATATCCAGCGGCGAGGTTCTTTATTTTGACCGAGTTCTTGAGGACTTAAAAAAATTTTTCCCATCAGATTTATCGGATGACGATAGGTATTTGCTTGAAAAAGATATTTATGAATGGCAAAATCACTGGGATAAATTCAAGAGTCAAGTAGCGAGAGAACATCGAACGTTAATTGCGTTTCGTAACGCAATTTCTCTTGGTAATACGCAAGAAAAAACGCAAACGGGGGTGTCCTTACTAACCGGTCATATGTCAAAGGGACTTGAATTTGAGGTTGTATTCGTTATAGGGTTAACGGAGGGGACATTTCCAGACTACCGAGCTGTGATTAAGGGAGACGAAGCGATAACTCAGGAAAAGAACAACATTTATGTCGCGGTTACGCGGGCAAAGCGATTGTGTTACTTGTCTTATCCGCAGATAAAGACTATGCCTTGGGGCAGCGATAAGGCACAAAAACCGTCGCGCTTCATTAGTAGCCAAGCTATTTCTTTAAAATAATAAATAGACGTAACATCAGGTCAGAGTATAGCATTTTCGCCCCTATCTGGCCAAAAGGTCGTTCTAGTGTTGGAAGACCAGGCCGGGAGAGTAGCCTCTAAAGAAATAAAATTGTTCGTGAGCCTTAATTTAAGCGATCTAATAGGTTTGGTTTACTTCCGAGATGCTCTGGGAGACAATTTTGTACGCTTAGTGATCGTTTATAATATCGAAGCGTTAATGTCTCGTCTCTAAGCGAGAGGATTTTCTTCTTTCCCTTGGCTATGATCTTCAATGATCAGAGCTTAAAGTCCTCTGTGAAAACCTAGCGACCATCCTTGGATTTAAAAAAAATGTTTTAGGCTAAATGCTTAAGAGATTCATAGGGCCTATCTCTAATCGGCGATAAAATCGACCTCGCCCGGGCTATAAGGCTGTAATAGTTACAATAAGGAAGCGTATGAAAGTTAAAATACCATTGATCGGTGCCTTGGGTTGCGGACCTGACTGCGATTGTGCTTTAGACGGGTCTCAAGCTTTGCCCGTTTCGGAAATCTTAGGCGGAACCTTGGCCTGGTGCCCTAGGTGCCAAAAAAGCGAGCAAGCTTTTTACGCCTTAACCCCCGAAGGGGTTTTTTTGGAGCGGGTCTGCCCAGCGGGCGAGGCCATTAAGACCGTGGTGGCTAGAACGAAAGAGTGGTTTAAGGAGCGTATGGGCTCGGGCCTTGAGGTTAACCCTTCTAAGTACTCAAAACCCGCCCAAAAGGGCTGCCCACTTGATTGCGGGCCGTGCCAATTTCATATAGGCGGTCTTAGGCTTCCCGTCTTTTCAGTTACTAATCAGTGTCAGCTCTCTTGTCCAATTTGTTTTACCCATAACCGAGACGATTTGGTTTATTACAAATCTTTCGAGGAATTGGAAAAGATTTTGGATGTTATAGAGAACTGCTCAAGATCTCTCGATCTCATAAATATTACCGGCGGAGAGCCGTTTTTGCACCCTTTTTTACCCGAGCTTTTAGAGCGCTGCGCTCGGCGCTCCTTTGGGATAGTCACAGTAAACACCAATGGTTTGTGCCTCGCTCAAGAGGAAGGTTTGGCTGAAAAAATAAAGCAAACAGGGGCTCAGGTCATCTTATCGCTTGACACTTTAGAACCAAAAACGAGTCTAATTATCCACGGGGCTGATATCGTAGAGCTTAAGCTTAGGGCTTTAGAGAGGCTAGAAAAGCACGGAGTATCCACAATCTTACTCCCGGTTTGGCTCCCTGGTATAAACGACGGCGAGATCCCACATATTTTAAAAAGGTATTTTTTTAAGTCTTTCGTTAAGGGGGCGATTATTCAGACGGTGGCCTACACCGGCTTTAATGGTTCTAAATTTGAGCAAAAAAATCGGGCTTGTTTAGAAGACGTTGAAAAAGGTCTTAGCGAAGCCGGATTTAAGCAGAGCGACTTTTTCGCGCACGGCTCCTATCATCCCTTGTGTTACTCTGTGGCCTATTACCTAATCGAGGGCCAAGTTAAGGTCCCTTTGACCTCTTTGGCCGATAAAGAGGTATTAAATAGGACAACTAAAGAAAGCTACATAATAAGACTTACCGACGAATTGATTTCTGATTTTCGCTTCAAGGTGAACGATTTGTGGGCCTTTGGCGCAAGGAGAGAAGAATTAAGGCTGATAAAAAAATTAATCGAAGTCTTCTTTGGCCTTATAGAGGCTAGGGGCCGGGAGGGGGGATTTAATTTGTCTCAGATTTGCGGCCAAAAAGAGAGACAAGCTTTCGACTTTGTTAAAACTCTGACCATTCACGCCCATATGGACGAGGACAACTTCGATTTGACAAGAGCGGGGATGTGCGGGGATTTGGTGCCTGAAGAAAGCGGAAGATTGATCCCAGCCTGCTCTTATAATTTAATCCATCGACTTGCGGACCCCCGTTTTTGGGCTGGCGACGGCGCTCGATGAGTAGGCTTTTTTCCTTAACCTCAGCTTGGTGTCTTAGCTGCCGTGAGTTTAGGCCGGCGAGGATTATGGGCGACGACGAGGCGGTTTGGTTGGAAAAGATCTGTCCGGTCCATGGGATAAAAAGGGAGATAATTTCAACAGAGCCTGAGCATTATGCAGCTTCGAGCGGCTATAATAAGCCCACCGTTTTGCCTAAGGGAAGGTTTTCTCAAAAATTTATCGGCTGCCCCTATTCCTGCGGCCTTTGTCCTAAACACCAACAACATACCTGCTTAGCTATAGCCGAGATAACCAGTCTTTGCGATCTAAATTGTCCGATTTGTCTTAAAATCAAAGGTGATGAATTTGGGCTTTCGCCCGAAGATTTCGCCGAGTGTTTGAATAAATTATCCGAATATGAAGGGGGGTTAATCTTAGTAAACCTTTCAGGCGGCGAGCCGACCCTTCATCCACGGTTCGCTGACTTTCTTAAGGTGGCTGCGGAGCTAGGCGTGGCCCAGCTAACCGTTTCCACCAACGGGCTTAGGTTATCTAAGGATAAGGCCTTAAGGGAACTATTCGTTAATTACTCAACCGTGGCTGCCCTTCAGTTTGACGGCTTAAGCGAAAATACTTATTTAACCTTAAGGGGCCGGAAACTACTTTCAACTAAGCTTGAAACTATTGAGATTTTCGAAAAAGAGGGTCTGCCTTACTCTCTAACCGCCGTGGTAGCTAAAGGGGTTAACGATTGGGAGATAGGCGCTATCGCCGACTTTTTTTTTAACTCCAAGGCCCTCAGCCTCATGATTCAGCCTGCGGCCGTAGTTGGGGAGGCTTATAGAAATTTTGGCCCTCAAATTCGCCCCGCCTTAGACGAGGTGGTTAAGGCCTTGGAGACTTCCAAAAACGTGGCCCCGGGGGATATGACCCCCATAGCCTGCTCACACCCTTCTTGTGCTGCCTCGGCCTATTATTTTAACGCCGGGGAAGGTCGTTTTTTGTCCTTAAAAAAGTTTTTGGGTCTTGAGCAATATCTTGAGGTCACCGCCAACCGCGCCTTTCCCGGCCTCGATTTGGAGGGGAGCCAAATAATTAGAGATAAGATTTACCAACGCTGGGCCGCCGCTTCCTCAGATCCAGAAGATATTGAGATTCTTGAGAGGGCTAGGGGTTTTCTAAGACGGTTGGAAGGCCGCGAGTTTACCCCAGGGGAAGCTTTCGACTTAGGTAAGGAGATGGTCAAAAGCGTCTTTGTTCATGCCTTTATGGATCCTTATTGTTTAGATCTCGCTAGGCTATCTAAATGTTGCAACCACTACCTTCGGAAAGGCGGCCAGCTGATACCCATGTGCGCTCATAATTTTAAGGTTTACGTCGAAAAAGCTGCGTCCGTTTATTAGCCTTCTTGGTCGTGAATGTTGATCTCAGCGCAAAAAGTCCCCTTTATCAATCCTTAAATTTGTAACATAGCAAAATTACTAGTTAATTTTTTAGACTATTTTGATTTTAATAGGTTTTTGCGCTTCGATCAAGGTTAATTGCGAATTGCAGCGTCTAGATTCCGTTCAT
>JAITQT010000087.1 GCA_031288745.1 Deltaproteobacteria bacterium | reverse complement strand
AAGCGCAAAAAGTCCCCTTTATCAGTCTTTAAATTTGTAACATAGTCTTATCACTAGTTAATTTTTTAGACTATTGTGCTTTTAAGAGGTTTTTGCGCTTCGATCAACATTAGTTCTTTTGAGGTTTCTACTTAGCTCGGTGCTTCAACCATATATTTTAACTTTTATTAATGTTAAAATTACTAAGCTCCTAGAGGGGGCTAAATTGTTGCGGTTTCTGTCGTCCCTTTCAATAGGCTTGGCACCGCAACGTTCACATTTGTGAACTGACACAATAATTTTTATATTTTCTATCGTTTAGACCCCTGGCCGCGCCTGGCCCCATCGAAAAAAAATTAATTGCCCTTTGAGTCTTTTTTTATTTTAAATAGGTCCCCTTTCTTTAATGGCCCGGCTCGGACTATTTAGCCTTAGGTGAACCTAATGGTCTGGTTTTGTCCGTTGGCCAGCCCTTTTAAATTATTTATTTGGCGAGCTAAAAAGCTAAGGCTTTAAATCTTTTCGAGCCTCTTTAATAGACTCGCCGGGAGTTGTTTATGCAATATACGGTTACCTTTAGACGTATGGATCCCTCGGATCATCTTAAAGAGTATGGTAGAGAGAAACTTTCTAAATTTGAAAAATATCTCGACTCAGTTTTAGACGCCGAAGTCACCTTTTCGGTTGAAAAATTTCGTCACAAGTGCGAGGTGGTGCTCATATCCGACGGCTTAAAAATAAAGGCTGAGGAAGTAACTGAGGATATGTATTCCTCGGTTGATTTGGTCGTTGATAAGCTAGAAAAACAAATAAAACGCCACCGCGAAAAACTCAAGACTCACTCCAAAGGCCCGGACAAGGGCCCCGGGGCCTCTCGTAAAGTTAAGGGCGGCAATGGACAAAACGCCCAAGGTGCCGATGAACTCTTTTTAGATAGCGAGGAAGAAGACTTAGTTACGGCTGACCGCACCAGAGAGCTTACTCCCAACCGCATGGCCCTTCAAGAAGCGGCTGAAATCTTGGCTAACGGTAAAAAACCCTTCGTCGTTTATTTAGACTCTCAACAAGGCGATTTGTGCATCCTCCATCAAGATGAGGGTGGCCTTTTAGAGCTTTTAAGACTGCGTGCCTAAATTTTTTTTGGCGTAGGCGGCTCTTTTAAGGGTTCGTCCGCCAAGGCCTTTCGCCACTCTAATTTTAAAAATTCACGAGTGGCTTTTATTAATTGTAACCGTTCACCAAGTCTTTTTTCCCACGTTACGGCTGGTAGCGACTTTCGAGTTGTAATTAATTAGCATACCATTAAGATCTTAACATTAGTTCTTTTGAGGTTTCTACTTAGCTCTCTGCTCCAACCATATATTTTAACTTTGATTAATGTTAAAATTACTAAGCTCCTATAGGAGGCTACATTATTAAGGTATGTGTCGTCCCTTTCAATAGGCTTGGCACCGCAACGTTCTCTCTTGTGAACTGGCCCTTAAACGTTCACATTGGTGAACGGACACTATTATTTTAATCTTACGCGCCGCCCCCTTTAAGGGCGGCTTGGCTCTTATATGCAACTCGATAAGCTAATAACCTCTAGGGAAGTCTGGCTTGATTTTAAGGCTGGGAACAAAGATCAGGCCTTAACTGAATTATGCCGCTTTGCCTGCAGCCTAATGGACCTTAATTTAGAACCTATCCTTCAAGTTGTTAAACAGCGAGAAACTCTTGGGTCCACCGCCATGGGCGGGGGAGTGGCTATTCCTCACGGTAAAACCAATTTGGTGGATAATGCGGTCTTGTTTTTGGCCCGCACCGCCCCCGGCGAGGCCCTCGACTTCGATAGCCCAGACGGGGTACCGGTCTCCTTAGTAGCCCTAATCCTGAGTCCTTTAATCATTGATTCCGATCACCTTAAACTCTTGGCCTTATTAGGCAAAATCTTAAAATCGCCCCAGAACGTTAAAATCCTCATGGAAGCGCCCAATAGCTGGGCCTTCGCCGACTCTTTCCTTATGCTTTCCGGCCAAACTCCTTACAATTCGACCACTTTGGCCCGGTGAATAATGTCTGAAGCCGCCAAACAAGGTTTAGTAGTGGTCGTCACCGGCCTATCGGGTTCGGGCAAGAGTTCGGCCCTCAAATGCCTCGAGGATAACGGCTTTTTAGCCATAGATAATCTCCCAGTTCAGCTCTTAGATAAATTTTTAGCCCTCCGCAAGGAAAGCGGCGATTTTATTAGGATTGCCGCCGGTATGGATGCTAGAGAGAGTGAATTAATAGACCATTACGACGAGGCCTTTGATAAGGTTAGAGACCTTGGCTATGAACTACAACTTTTATTTTTAGAAGCCGAGGACCAGGTCCTAGTCAAGCGCTTTTCGGAAACTAGACGCACCCACCCTCTAGCCCCCGACGGAGGACTCACCAAAGCGATATTACTAGAGCGCGAACGACTAGCTCCTTTAAGAAAAATCGCTGATTTAATAATAGATACTTCCTCAATCACTCCCCCGCTCCTAAGGCATAGGATCATCGAGCGTTTCGTTGAATCTAATAGACGCCGTAAACTCCCAGTGGAAGTGCTTTCCTTTGGGTTTAAAAACGGACTTCCCCCAGAGGCCGATCTGATGCTCGACGTTCGCTTTTTACCCAACCCTTTTTACGTCGAAGCCTTACGCCCTTTAGACGGCCGCGACGATAAGGTGATTCAATACGTCCTTTCTTTTCCAGAAACCAAAATATTTTTAGATAAACTCTTACAACTGATGTTGTTTCTCTTGCCGCTTTATCAGAGAGAGGGTAAAAGTTACCTAACCATCGCCGTGGGCTGCACGGGCGGGCAACACCGCAGCGTAGTAATCGCGGGCTACCTTTGGGAAGCTCTTAAAGAAAGCTATGGGGGCTCTCTAGCCCTACGTCACAGAGACATAGTCTAGTTTTTTTTTAACCTTAAAATCTTTAGCTAATATGCGGACGCCAAAATTGCCTTTTAAGCTCGCTTTTGACTTGTATCCGTTCACAAATGTGAACGTTGCGGTGCCAAGCCTATTGAAAGGAACGACACATACCGCAACAATGGCCCACTATAGGAGCTTAGTAATTTTAAAATTAATCAAAGTTAAATTATATGGTTAGAGCAGAGAGCTAAGTAGAAGCCTCAAAAGAACTAATGTTAAGATATTAAGGCGTCTGTTAAAACTTAAGTTACAACTCCTAAACTAAAGTCGCTACCAGCCGCAACGTGGAAAAAAAGTCTTGGTTAACGGTTACCTTGACTTTATTGTCCCGGTTTTGGTGGTTTAAAACAACCAGCTTTAGCTGGTAGCTTTAGCATTTCTTCTTTACGTAAAGGTCTACCTAACCCCCCTGCCCCGAAGGGGTGGGGGGTTGGTAGAGTGGCGAGAATGGCAAGAACTTTCCTTGACGTTAGGTAGGCTATTTAAGGAAAAAATGGCTTGGAAAGAATTCCACATTGAGAGTAAAGTAAAGAGGGAAAAAAGAGTGAATACGTACATGGCCCACATAGCGTCTTTTTAATACACCTTCACTCTCTAAATAAAGTATTCTAGACCGCCGACATTAGTCGGCGGTAGTTGATGAAGTTCTTCTCAAGCGGCTTTAGCCGCAATTTAAAGCCACCAGCTTTAGCTGGTGGTAGTTGACATAACGGCCCCTAGGTCGTTTTTTTAATTATCTGTATTTCCTCTTGTCCGCTCTCTAATTTGAACGTTCTTAATGAGGCTTAAGTACAGGTCATTTCTATTGTGGACTGACACATAAATTTTTTTTATTTTTTTGGTCTTGACATACCCTATAGCCTGAGATAATTTATACTTATTCCTGAAATTTATTTAAATGTGATAAAATAAGTATAGCGTTTTTTTTCCGGCTTGTTTTAGGCCTTTAAATCGTCTCCCTGCCTAGCTGCGACCGGAGCTTTTAAAATAGAGGACTTTAGTGATAGGCGTAATTATCGTAACCCACGGCCAGTTGGGTCTCGAGCTTCTTAAGACGGCGGAATTGATCGTCGGCGGTCAATCTAAGTGCTCGACGGTTTCCATCGAAATAAGCCTAAACCCGGATTTTCTTCGGCAGTTGGTTGAAACGGCCATAAAGGCCCAGGATGAAGGGCAAGGGGTTTTGATTTTAACCGATATGTTCGGAGGCACCCCCTCCAACATAAGCCTTTCTTTTCTAGAAGAAGAACGAGTGGAGGTCCTTACAGGAGCAAATTTACCGATGCTGCTTAGAGTCCTTCAATTGCGCGTTAAACCGGAAAGAACTCTTAGCGAGTTGGCCCTCGACTCTAGAGACTATTCTCGCAAGGCCATTAACATGGCCGGCGATATGCTAAAACGACGGCCCTCTAAATGATTCTACCTTGTTGTTTCAATTATCGTCTAGCCGCTCTTGGCTTAGCGAGCAAGAAGTGAGGTCTACATGCCGGTGACCTTAGCCCGCATAGACCAAAAATTAATCCACGGTCAAGTAACAGTGGCTTGGGTGCCGCACCTTCAAATTGACGAAATCATTGTGGTCGACGATGAATTACGCAACGACGACTTTACTCAGGTTATTATGTGCTCAGGGGTCCCGGCCCGAGTAAAAAAAACCACCTTCGCTGCGGCGGCCGAATTACAAGATTTACTGAAAGCTCGTCAAAATAGCCCCGAAAAATTGTTAATCTTGTTTCGCAACGTCGAGTCCGCCGTCGGGGCCATAAAAAATCACGGCCTTAAGTTAGAGAGCCTAAATCTCGGCAATCAAACCTATATGCCCACTACTCAGTGCCAGGCCCTATCGAAAAGTTTTTTTGCTAATTCAGACGATTTGCTCCATTTGAGTAGTCTAGCCGAAGGGGGCCTGCGCTTGTTTTTGCAATCTATTCCGGCCGAATACCCCGTGCCCTTTAAACCTCCTAAGATTACTTGAGTTATGCTATTTTTTTTTTATTTATCTTTACTCCTAGGTTCAATCATTAATTTCGACCGACAAGCCTGCGCTCAAACCATGATTTCAAGGCCTTTGCCGACCGGACTATTGGTGGGCTTAGCCGCTGGCTTACCTCAGGAGGGCTTAACCTTAGGGCTTTGGGCCGAGCTTATTTTTCTCTCTCGTTCCCCTTTAGGTGGAGCTCTTTTACCCAACGGCTCTCTAGCCGTTAGCTCCAGCCTTTGCTCTTTGGCCCTCTTAAACGTTATGGGCTTTAAAGCTCCCCCAAGCTCTGGCGATGGTCTTTTAGTTCTAGCTTTCGCTGCCTTACCTCCATTGAGCCATCTGGCCGCTGTATTAGATGCCCTAAACAGAGGGAAAGCGGTTAAGAAGATAGATAGGATCAAAAACTCTTTGACTTCTGGGGCTAGGTTAGACCTTTTTTCACTTAACCTCTCGGCCCTGCCTTTGACTCTTTTACTCTCCGCAGCCTTTATAGCAATAAGCTCTTTTGCCTTGGCGCTAATTATAACCCTAGTTTTTTCTTTACTAGGCCCGGCCGTGATTTTAATCGCCGACCGCCTGGCCCCGCTCATGCCTCTGTGTGGCCTTTCCTTTATGCTGGCCAACCTAAAACTAAAAGAACTGCCGAGCTTTTCAGTCGCTATTATGGCTACTTTAACGCTCTTTTGGCTCAAGACGAATTAAATTATGAACGATTCTGAGCAGGGTGATTCGCTTATAAGCTCAACGGATCCGCAAAGTTTATATCTCTTGCGCTTAAATAGCGCCCACCTAGCTGAAGTCTCTAGGTTAGAAGGCCTATGCCACCCAGATCCCTGGACGTGCGAGTCGTTTATTTCGGAATTTGAGGCTGATTTTTCTGTTGCCTTTGGCCTTTTCGAGGGGCAGAATCTAGCGGCCATGATCTTTTTTTGGTTAATTCCTCCAGAAAACCATTTGCTAAATTTAGCCGTGGACCCTCTATTTCAGAGGCGAGGCCTGGGCTCACGGCTAATGAAAGTTATGATAAAAGTATCGTCTGAAGCCGGCTGCCGAAACTTTTTTTTAGAGTGCCGAGAAAATAACCTCCCCGCCCAAAAGCTTTACCAAGGTTTTGGTTATCGTTTAAGCGGAGTAAGAAAGGGTTATTACCAAAACGGCGAGGACGCCTTAGTTATGAGACTTAACCTACCTAATCGTAAACGCCCACCTAAAAGGTCTATGTAATGCCCGAAGCCATATTAATCGTTGACGACGAAAAAGATATTAGGCTAACTTTAGGCGGAATCTTAGCTGATGAGGGCTATTTAATCTCTCAGGCCTCCTCGGGCACGGAAGCCTTAGAGAGGTTAGAAGACGCGGCCCCGGGCATGGTTTTACTTGACCTTTGGATGTGCGGTTACGAACAGGGCTTTGAGGTCTTAGCTAAAATACGCGACGAATACCCTCAGGTACCGGTGGTGGTTATTTCTGGCCATGGAAACATTGAGACGGCTATCAAAGCGGTTAATGAAGGGGCCTACGACTTTTTGGAAAAGCCCCTTTCAGCCGACAAGCTTCTCATTGCCGTTCAAAGGGCCTTGAGTTTTCGTAAATTAAAAACTGAAAACCTTATCCTTAAAAATAAAAGTAAACCTAACTTTATGGTCGGCTCATCTCCGGTCATGAAGGCCTTAATGCGCACCATCAAAATGGTCGCCCCCACCCCGGCCTCAGTCTTAATTAGCGGGGAAAACGGAGTGGGTAAAGAGCTAGCGGCCCGCACTATTCACGAATTGTCTCAAAGGGCCGATAGACCCATGATCGAGCTTAACTGCGCAGCTATTCCCGAAGAGCTAGTTGAAAGCGAACTCTTTGGCCACGAAAAAGGGGCCTTCACCGGGGCCGACCGTCGTCGCCAGGGCCGCTTCGACATGGCCAACCACTCGACCTTATTTTTAGATGAAATCGCCGACATGAGCCTTAAGACCCAATCGAAGATTTTAAGAATTATTCAAGAACAAAAATTTGAACGGGTGGGAGGGACTAAAACCATAGCCGTGGACGCTCGCATTATTTGCGCTAGTAACAAAAACCTCGAACGCGAAATCGCCGCTGGCCGCTTTAGAGCCGATCTTTACTATCGCTTAAATGTGGTCCCTTTAGCCGTGCCTCCCTTAAGGGAAAGACGTGAGGATATCCCCGAGTTGGCTGTTAAATTTTTAAACGATTGCCTAAGCGCCAATAATTTAGGCCCTAAAACCCTTGATCCATCCTTTTTAGAAAGCCTTCAAAATAGACCCTGGCCGGGAAACGTTAGAGAGCTTAAAAATACTATCGAAAGGCTTGCCATTACCACCAGCTCGACCATAATCGATTCCGACCCGACCCAAGAGAGTTTTTTTTCAATAGATCTTGAAAACGATGGCGAAAGCGAAATTGAAAACGGTGCTGCATCCGATAGGGAAAACGATTTATCTCCCCAGGAGCTAACCAGTTCTGATTTTGGCCTTAACCGTGAAGACCAAAGCGAATTTATCACCCTACCCTATCGTCAGGCCAAGGCCGAATTCGAGAGGCGTTACTTTTCCTGGCACCTTAAGGCTCACGGCTATAACGTCACTCAAACAGCTGAGGCCGTGGGGCTAGATAGAACTAATCTGCATAAAAAACTTAAGGCCTTAGGTTATAAAAACTGGTCAGGGGGTTGCCATTGAAAAACCCGTTTGATTACGTCTATTTCCTCTATAAAAGAATCGACCAATCGGGCCTAACTAACTGGCCGTTGTTGGCTGCGGCCTTAAGCTACTATTCGGCCTTGGCTGTGGTGCCTATCTTAGCCATCTGTTTCGCCATTGCCAAAAGCCTAGGCCTTGAGGAAGCCCTATATTTATCGCTTAAAGAAAACTTTGGCGGACAAGAGGCAATTTTAAAGCTGTTGATGGGTTTTGCTGAAAACTTAATCAAAAACTTTTCCGGTTCCATACTAGTTTTTTCCGCTCTTGCCTTTATCTTTTGGTCGGTTTATGGGCTATTGTGGCAACTAGAAATTAATTTTTCCAGAATTTTTGGCTATTTTAGCGACCGAAACGCCATCCGTAGAGCCACCGACTATCTAACCATCATGCTCATTATCCCTTTTTTTCTCTTAGCCGCCGGTTCGGTCAATATTTTTTTGGCTAGCATTGATAACCAGACTTTTTTCGCTCGATTTCCTCAATTTCAGGTTTTGCCTCTCCACACCACCATCATGGTCCTATTTCCCGTGCTAATTTGGTGGTTTATCCTCAGTTGGACCTACGCCTATTTTAGCCGAGGGCTCATTGGCTGGCGTGAAAGACTCATCGGCGGCTTTATCACCGGTCTTATCTTTCAAACCTTTCAAAAATTCTATTTAAAAATAATTATTTCTATTACTAGCTATAACGCTATCTATGGTAGCTTCGCCGTGGTCCCCCTCTTTATGGTCTGGCTCTACATCAGCTGGATCATCGTTATTTTTGGCGGAGAATTTACTAGACGACTGGCCGATTTTTTTTTAAGCGGTCTTAAGGTTTCGGCCATTTTAATCCCTATCACCTGGCTCGAACTTAAGCAGCTCTCGGTTAAAGTGATTGAAGAGATTTCCGCAGCCTATCAAAACCCTACTGAACCTAAAGGCACTGGCTTGCTGACCTTAGCCAAACGCCTTAAAACGCCGCTACCTCATTTGGGGAAAGCCGTTAACTGCCTTCAAAAATCCGGGCTCATATTGCGCGTGGCCGCCCCTGATAACGACGACGGCCCAGTCTTCGTGCCGGCCATTGCCCCCAATAATCTAGATAGAGATAAAATATCTGTTACCTTGGAAAAAATTCTCCCAGCCACAGACGGAACGCTTTAGGACCCTATCCGGGCCTAATTTTTCCGACTTACTCTTTTAAGGCCAAAGGGAGCTAAGCCAAAAAAACTAAAAGCCGCTAGTTTAAATATTGGCCTATGGCTTAAGGGCTTAGTTTAAACGACAATGCTAGAAAGTCCTCTTACCGTAAGGCTTATTGGAAGAAATGTGACTTTAGATTTTTGGTTCTTTAGATGAAAAAAGTCGTAAACTTTAACCTTACCTATCACTACTTTGAGGGTTTAGAGGCTTATCCCAAGCTTCGCCATGGCGTCTTCGCCCGAGGCGGACCAAAAGGTAGGGATATGACTTTTTCATACTCAAAGGACGTTAACCCTGAGCAAATTTACGAAAATTTTAGGCTAGCCGAAGCCGCCTTAGGCCTTGGCCCTTCTTCGCCCATAGGTCAAGTCCACGGAAGAGATATTTTAGAACTCAAAAGAGGACAAATCTATCAGCCCTCTTCGCCTAGTGAGATCTTAAGCGGGTACGACGCGATCATAGGCTTTCCCAATCAAGCCTTGGCCTTAAGATTGGGCGACTGCCAAGGGATCATGCTCTTTGACCCAAAACAAAATCTTTTAGCCTTAGTTCACAGCGGCTGGAGGGGCACGGTTCAAAATATTTTGGGGCACACGATAGAGCGCTTAATAAATTATTACAGCTGCGACCCCCAAGCCCTTATCGCTAGAGGGGCCCCATCGCTAGGTCCCTGCTGCGCCGAATACAAAAACTATCAAAGCGAATTTCCTCCTCATCTTTGGTCTTTTGGGCGTAAAGAGGACTTTTTGTTTGATTTTCCGTCTATATCATTAAGTCAATTAACACGGGCTGGGCTTAAAGAGGAAAATATCGACCTTAAGGCCCCCTGCACCCGTTGTTCACCTGATTTTTACAGCCACCGCCGTGGAGAGACTCACCGCTTTCTCTTGTTATGCGGGGTGGTGGAGTGACAATCCCTAGCCCTTCAATCGAGCCTTTGACCTTGGAGGCGAGCGTGTTAGGTTTAGATAATCTGGGCGGAGACTATTTTCTATTAACTCTATCAACTCCCTTTAAAGAGCCTATGCCCAGCTTGGGCCGCTTTGT
>JAITQT010000346.1 GCA_031288745.1 Deltaproteobacteria bacterium | reverse complement strand
CGGCTGGTAGCGACTTTCGAGTTGTAATTAAGTTTTAGCCTACCCTTAAGTTCTTAACATTAGTTCTTTTAACGTTTCTACTTAGCTCTCTGCTCCAACCATATATTTTAACTTTGATTTAATGTTAAAATTACTAAGCGCCTATAGGGGCTACATTGCTGCGGGATGTGTCGTCCCTTTCAATAGGCTTGGCACCGCAGCGTTCTCTCTTGTGAACTGGCCCTTAAACGTTCACATTTGTGAACGGACACAAAAAAAACTAGCTTAAGCCTAAAAATTAAAGGACGGGCCTCATAAAATTTGGGCCCGCTTAAGTAATTCACCAATCGACTTAAAAAAAAAGATTTAGCCCAGTTTAAGCCACGTTGATACCGAAGGACTTAGCTAAAGCCGCTAAACCCCCGGAAAAGCCTTGCCCTACAGCCTTAAACTTCCATTCGTTATTGTGACGATACACTTCTCCAAAAATCATAGCCGTTTCGGTACTCATATCTTCGGTTAGATCAAATCTAGCTATTTCCTGGCCCCCGTCTTGATTAACTATCCGAATAAAAGAATTAGAAACCATGCCAAAATTCTGGCGTCTCGCCTCGGCCTCATGGATAGTCACGGTTATTGAGAGGCGAGAGACGTCGGCGGGGACCTTGGCTAGATCCACCCTTATCACCTCGTCATCGCCCTCGCCGGCCCCAGTACGATTATCGCCCATATGCTCCACTGAGCCGTCTGATGACTTAAGGTTATTATAAAAGATGAAATCTTCTCCAGAACGGACCTTTCCAGAGGCGTTTAGTAAAAAAGCCGAAGCGTCTAGATCGAACTCCGCTCCGTCAGTCGCCCTAGCGTCCCAACCGAGGCCGATGAAGATAGATTTGAGGCCAGGGACCTCCTTGTTAAGGGATACATTCCCGCCTTTAGATAAAGAAACAGCCATTATGAACTCCTCTAAAAAAAATTAGCTAAAAAATCTTAATTCATTTTAATGAAAAAAAACTACTAAACCTAGCCCCGACCGCACCAAAGGGAAAAATTTTAGGCCTTTAAGGCTGGTGAACGCCTTTGAAAAAAGCGGAACAATTCTCCAACCCACAAGACTGGGGAGGTTAAGACTATTATCAGGCTCCACTCTTTTAAACTCAAAGGAGCGGTCCTAAAGACGTCGCCGCCAAACTGGGTCATCAAGATTTGACCTATAAAAACAACGCCCATAATTAATAGAAACATTTTACTCTCCTTAAGCCCCGAGAAGGCCGAGACCACCCGGCCCAACATCCTGGCGTTAAAGAGGTTCCAAAACTGGATGAAGACGAAGACGGTAAAAAAGATAGATAGATTATGGCGACCTACAGCCGTCTCAGCTTCCATGGGAAAGATGTTTTTAAAGCCCAAAACTAAGATTAAAAATAAGACCAAAAATATAGAGCCCACGCGGAATATAAAGCGGGCCATGGGTTTGGTGACGATAAAATCCTTAGGACCTCTTGGTGGCTTATTCATTAGTGCCCAATCGGGCGGCTCGGAGGCTAAAGCCAGGGCGGCAAAGGTATCCATGATTAGGTTAACCCAGAGCATCTGGGTGACAGTTAGGGGCAACTGGATACCTAAAAACGGGCCTAAGAGAGCAACGCCTAGGGCTAAAAAGTTTATAGTTAGCTGAAAGAGAATAAATTTTTGAATATTAGAGTAAATAGAGCGGCCCCACATGACCGCCCTAACGATACTAGCGAAAGAATCGTCTAATAAAATAATGTCGGCCGCTTCTTTGGCTACCGAAGTACCGGTAATGCCCATAGCTAGCCCCACGTCTGCGTGATTGAGGGCCGGGGCGTCATTAGAGCCGTCTCCAGTTACAGCCACCACCTCGCCTCTTTTTTGGAGTAAAGTAACTAAACGCTGCTTATGTAGCGGCCGAGCCCGGCTCATTATCCTAAGTTTTCCGACTGCTTCTAGAGCCTCTTCGTCGTTTAAATCCATAAAATCATCGCCGTTAATCGTTAGCCCCGGCTCTTGGCTAGAGGGATCGATAATGCCGATTTGCAAGCCGATTTCGAGAGCGGTGGCCTGATTGTCTCCGGTGACCATCTTAACGTTGATTCCAGCCTTATCGCAGCTTTGGACGGCCGGAGGAACCTCAGGCCGGACTGGGTCGGCGATAGAGAAAAAGCCTAAAAAGGTAAGATCGCGTTGGTCAACCAGATCTATGATCTCTTTAGGCGTATACTCGTTAGCAGTCGAGGCTAAAGGCTTATAAGCCAGGCCTAAAGAGCGCATGCCCCTTTGCTGCTCTTTTTTAAGATCTTCTAAATGAGCGTTAATATCGTCTTTAGTTAGAGCAGAGACCGAGCCATCGGGGAGACGATGGGCCGAGCACTTAGAGAGCGCAATCTCTGGAGCGCCCTTAAGGTGAATAATCACCCCCTCCGAGCGCCGGGAACGACCAACGGTAGCCATATACTTGCGCTCGGTGGAAAAGGTTAACTGGCCTAAAATATTAAATGAGCTTCTTAAAGAGTGGTAATTAATACCTAAGCCCTGAAGCCAAAGTAAAAGAGCTGATTCCGTTGGATTCCCCAAGGGTTTAGTTAGCTCTCCTTTTTCGTCGGGCATAAGGTTGGCGGTGGAGTTAGCGCAAACGCCCTCGGCCACTAGCTCAAGCTCTTGGCCCTCCGGAGTGTTGCCCTTGGGAAAACCTGGAAAATCATAACCAGCGACCCTCATTTGGTTCATAGTCAAGGTGCCGGTTTTATCCGAGCAGATAACCGTGGCCGCCCCGATGGTTTCGCAGGCGTGCATGCGCCTAACTAAATTGTTGGCTGCGGTCATCTTTCTCATAGAATAGGCTAGAGAGAGGGTTACGCTCATAGGGAGCCCCTCTGGCACCGCTACCACGATGATGGTTACCGCCACCATAAAATAACGCAAAAGCGATAGGGCTGTGGCCAGGGGTATCCAAGAGGAAAGTCCTCCAGAGAGAAAGCCTAAGGCTAAGCCCAATATTAAGCCTAAAGTAAAAAGGGCTAGCCCCGCACCAGCGGCTTGCAACCACTGGCCTAGGCCTTCTTTTTCTAGCCACTGGCAATTTGGTCTAGAGCGACCGGTTAGCTCGACTGCGTCGAAGACTACTGGCAGCCAAATGCGAACCAAGATGAACGAAAGAGAGAAGAAGGCCAAGAACAAAAAATAAATCTGGCCGCCGCTTAAGGGTAATTTTATATAATAATAGTACTCATTTTCTCTAAGAACCTTACCTAATGGTAAAGTCTCGGCCAATTCCCCGTAACTAGCTTTTAAACTATCCCTTACTTTATTAATTTCCTCAATATCTGGGGCCGCCTCGGTTAAAGCCGTTTGAGCCACCGGAATTTGATCGCCTAAATTTCCAGAAATACCTTCCCTAACGGTTAAAGCGGCGAAGATTAAAAAGGCCACGGCAAAACCAAAGACCCCTATAAACATGCTCAAACGATTAAGCTGCCTATTAAGAGGAGTAACCGTATCGGTCTCCTCGGCTGCAGCTCGAGCGGTTTTGCCAATCTCAGAACTATCGCCCACCGTGGTTATCCGGGCCAGGGCCCGGCCGTCGGAGACGAAAGTTCCTCGAAGGATCTGATGGCGAGGGTAGGCTAGGGCCGGACCCGTTTCTTCTACTTCACCCTTTGGTTTTTTTGTTACCGGTAGCGATTCCCCGGTTAAAGAGGCCTCGTTAACTTGAAAGCCTACGCTAGAAACAACTTCGGCGTCGGCCGGAATCTCTTCGCCTTGCTCAAGAGAGATAATATCCCCCACGACCAAGTCTTTTTTAGGAGTAGAGCCGTAGGCCCCGTCTCGGATAACCTTAATAGGCTCGTCGTCGGAAACTTTATTTAGGATATCAAACTCTTGGTTGGCCTTATATTCATTGATAAAACCTAAAGTTGTGGCTAACAATACGGCTATAATAATGCCTATGCCCTCGGCAAACTGCCCTTCGACAATGCCGGCCAGAATGGCGATAACCGCAGCCACCAAAAGAATCCTGATGATGGGGTCTTCAAACTTTTCTAGATATAATTTCCACCAAGGGTCCCTCGGAGGCGGGGTTAGAACGTTGGCCCCATGACGGGCCCGGCTCTCTAAGACCTCGGCTGAGGTTAATCCCTTGATTAGAGAATTAAGTTCGTCACTCGAATTAGTTTGAGTCATATTTATTGACCGGCTTAGCCTTTAGTCGTCTTAGGCCAAGCTGTTTCGCTCCTTTCGTTAAGCTAAGGCTGGGAAAATAGTTATATAATTTGATTAAAGTTTTTTATGAAATCGATACGCGATAATTTAGAGATTTTAATCTGTGATTTATTTGCATTTAGTAGACTTTTAGCCTTGCGAGGGCTCAACGTCAAAAGAAGGCTCAGAAAAGGACAAACCAAGCTTGGTCTTACACATCGGGCAGGTAATTGTTGATTCAGACTGGTTTTCGCTAAGGCAAAAAAGATTACCACAAAATCCGCATTTTCCCCAAGCCGTATCGTGGCAATAAGGGCACTCAACCTCCCCTTGTAAGCTATTAGCGTCGATAGCTGGGGCCTTCATAGTGCCGCTACTAAAAAAATCATCTGACAAAGATATAGTTTCTTGACACATATAATAATTTAGGTCCTGGTTGTACCGATAGACTACTAGGTAGGGCTGACATTGTTTGCGACAGGTAAAATGTAAAAAGACGCGCTGGCGAATCTCTGAAAATTTAGGCGGTCTATCTTTATCAATTAAGACCAAACCTTGGTTAAGAGGCAAACTTTTCTCCAAACTAACCACGCCCTCAGGTGACTGACTTAGGGTGTTAACGCTAGCGCTAAGCCAAACGAAGAGCTTAGCTAGGGCCTGGGTGGAAAGCTCTTTATTGTGCAAACACACGTCGGCAATCTCGCGAAGGATGGTAAAATCCACATCGTCTCCGCAACCAATGGCATAGATATAGCCTATCGACGGCTTGACCGCTTTTAAACGCTTCAAAGGACCCTGCCAATCGTCGGTGGGTTGTCCATCGGTCAAAATAAAAATCAAAGGCCGCCAGTCGCCCTTTGTGTCTTTAGTGGTCTTAACTACCTCTTTTTCTATAGATTGGCGCAATAAATCTAAGGCCGCTCCCAGACAAGTGCCGGGGTGAACCGATAAACGAGGTAGCTTAGCTGAGGGTAAGTCGCAAAGCTCGACTGCCACTTTAGCCTTAGCGTCAAAGGTGATCACGCTCAGATAGACAGTCTCAAGGGCGTAAGGATTTTTTTGCAGGGCCGAAACCAAAGTATAATAACCGTTCTCAATGGCGTCTAAAGTTTTGCCAGCCATAGATTCGGAGCAATCTAAAAGAACGTAAACAGGAAGTCGTCTAGTCATCCCTCTCCTCTTTTCCTATAAGTAACCGTTCACCAAGTTTTTTTTCCCCACGTTGCGGCTGGTAGCGACTTTCGAGTTGTAATTAAGTTTTAGCATACCCTTAAGTTCTTAACATTAGTGCTTTTAACGTTTCTAATTAGCTCTCTGCTCCAACCATATATTTAATTTTGATTAATGTTAAAATTACTAAGCTCCTATAGGGGGTTACATTGCTGCGGTATGTGTCGTCCATTTCAATAGGCTTGGTACCGCAGCGTTCTCTCTTGTGAACGGGCCTTTAAACGTTCACATTTTTGAACGGACACTCCTATAAGGCCCCTAGCTCTATCTTTTAAGCTCTAATATTAAGGTCAAAATGAAAATTTAATCTTAAACCGTAACCAAAGAGACGTTCACCAACCTACCATTAGGTTCAGAAGAAAGCCGAAGCTGCAAACCATTTACCATCTCTACGTAACTGCCTATGGCAATGGGTTTTTGTTTGCCATTGGTTATATCGGCTAAGGTTTCGAGGGTTTGATTAATAAAAATCCACCTTTTTTTAAAAAAAGAAAAATAACCTACTGGTTTTTTTTCATTCTCAGACAATTTTTCATTAGGAAACAAGTTTCTTTTTACATGCCAGAGATAAAGATATTGGTCATTATAAACCATCAGCCTATGATTGTCAGGTAAAAACTTTTGGCCATCTCGACTTGAGTAAAAGTCCAAAACTGGCAGTTGGCCCTTAAAAACTTTGCCGCAATAAGGGCAAACCGGGCGGGTGGTATTAGCAAAAACATACCAACCCTTAACGCACTTAGAATTGGAGCAAGGCTGAATAAGGTCTAAGGTCTTAACCAGGGCCTCTTCCCAGTCGTCGGCGCTAGGGCGCTCGCTTGGATCGTGGAGCCCGTCGATAAAGGCCTTATCAAAACAGGCCTTAAGGTAAGGCCCCATGATAGTATAAGGGAGTTTTTCAGTGTCAACCCAAGGCAAAAAGTCCTTGTCATTATTAGTAATCTTAAATCTATTGGATTTATCAGTGGGATGCTCGATGAAAAGCGCCCCTTCGCCCATCTCTTTTGTCTCCTGCACGTCGCTATCTTGGCTAAAGACCTTAGCGCCCCTCAAAGGATGGCGGTGAAAAAGATAAAGGTAGATTAAGACAGCTAAAGCGTGCTGATCAGTCTCCCGACAAGGGAGCTTGCGCAAAGGATCGTCTTTATTTAAACTCATAGTGGCCACGACTTCAGGGGCTATAAAATCGGGCGTGCCCACCACGTCTGGTGGAAATAGCCCCGGGACCACCAACCCATCGATATCAATAATGCAGGCCCCGCCGGTCGAGGGATCGACCAGACAGTTTTTGTAAGACAAATCCGAGTGGGCTAAGCCGGCGGCATGGAGCCTTCTAACCGCCCGGCTAAGAGTTAGGCAAATCTTTAAATAGCCTAAAAGATTACCTTTCTCTGATGGGGGTACGAAACGGTTAAAATTTTTAGCCGAAGCAAACCACTTACCCTCCTTTTCCGCGCCTTCCAAAGTGGTGCCAGCGGGAAAAAAGAAATTGGAAAAATAAGTCGGGGCCACTATGCCCACTAATTTCTCGTGTTTGACTATGCTGGTCGGCCAAGAAAAAAGATTTTTCCAATACTCCGCACCTTGTTGGCCGAAAATGCCCTGACGATAAGGGCCCACCAAGCGCTCCATGCGTTCTAGCCCGTTGGCGTCGAGAGGTTTGCGAAAAAAAGCCACCACGTAGCTGCGATCGGGAGAAAAATAAACGTCTTTAACTCCCCCCTGCTTAGGGTCTTTTTTTACAAACTCGACCTCCGAGCCGTCTTCGGCCTTTAGCGAGATAATAGTCATAAATAACCTATAAAAATATATAAAATCATAAAATATTTAAACCAGTTAACTAACGATTAAGATAGTGCGGTCGTCGTGGTTACCTACGGACCAAAAATTAAGCCACTTTAATAGAGAATCCGCCTTTTCCTTAGAGCTAACTTGTGGCTCGAAAATCTCAGGGCAGGGAGGATTGTGTTGGTCATCGCCTAGACGGAGGGTTTTATCCCAAAACTTAAGCCAATTTTCTTCCTTAAGGACGCTTGACTCGGAAGGAAAATAGGCGTCGGTTATGCCGTCGGTAGCCAAAATATAGATTGAAAATCGTCGAAGAAAGAAAAATAAGTCCTCTCTCTGACTTTCGCCGGGTTAATTTCGCCGGGCATAGTTAAAAAACGGGTTTGTCCAGCATAATCGCCGCTGTCAGGAGAACCTAAGACCAAAACTTTATCTGTCCCGTTAGGCCGGCAGATAACCATGGCCCCGTCGCCTATCCAAAAAGAAACGGCAAAATAACCAAAATCAAATTTTTTAAAGGCCATGAATAACAAGGTCGTATGATAATCTTTAGCTGAAATATTATTATCTTTTATTGAATTATTTTTAGATTTAGCTTTATTTATTATTTTAAATAAAGTATCATAGACTATCGTATAAACAATATCATCTAAATGAAATTTTTCTTTAAAAATTAGATAATCGGCAAAAAAAATAGTTCTTTTTATTTATTAAAAAAGTATCTTTCCATTGTTTTAAGAGTTCTATATTATTAAACAAATCAACAATGATCGCAGCGCAAAAAGTCACCTTTTATCCACCCTTAAATTTGTAACATAGCCATATTACTAGTTAATTTTTTAGACTATTTTGATTTTAAGAGGTTTTTGCGCTTCGATCAACAATGGCTTTATTGGTCAAATAATTTTTCGCCATTTCCGAGGCATATTGGCAAGCTATGGTCGAGCCCTGGCGCGAGAAACGAACGCTGCCAGCGCCGTCGGCCACGGCCACGAAAGTACAACCACTTTCTTCGTCGTGGTCAAAAAAGAAAGAATCGTCGCGAGGTTTACCAA
>JAITQT010000382.1 GCA_031288745.1 Deltaproteobacteria bacterium | reverse complement strand
AAATTACTTCATTTTTTTTAATTTGCTTTAATTTTAAGATATCGTTAAAATATGCTAAAATTTAATAATTTATAAAGACGGCTGATTTTGAAAAAATTTTAAAGTCTGCTGCGGCGGGTTCCATTAAAATTTTAAAAATTTTTTGCGACTTTTTTAGTGGCGACTAACTAGGTCTAAAACAATGTTGGCTTAAGGTAGAGTTTTTTGGCCCAGCTCTTTAGTCGCTTTTTAGGAAATGATTAAGTTTTTATTTACCATAAAACGAGTACAGGTATTGTTTCTTAGGTGGGCTTAAGTAGGCTGCGAGTCGTTTGACTTTTAGAGCTTTAGGTCTCAAAGAGTCCTTTTAGCGAGGTGTTAGATTAAGTAGGTTAGTGTCCGTTCACAAATGTGAACGTTTAAGGGCCCGTTCACAAGAGAGACCGCTGCGGTGCCAAGCCTATTGAAAGGGCGACACATCCAGCAGCAATGTAGCCCCCTATAGGAGCTTAGTAATTTTAACATTAACAAAAGTTAAAATATTTGGTTGGATTAGAGAGCTAAGTAGAAACGTTAAAAGAACTAATGTTAAGAACTTATAGGGTCTGCTAAAACTTAATTACAACTCGAAAGTCGCTACCAGCCGCAACGTGGGGAAAAAAGACTTGGTGATCGGTTACGTAGGTTACAATATTATTTTTGGAAGAAAATTTATCTTTTAATGAAATTAAAGTATTGTGTTGCCTTTTTAATAAGCAAGTCTTAGATTATTAGACTTTATTTACGTATGGCCTCTGATTAAAGTCAGAGGTTTTTTGGGGTTATATATGACCGCATTGACCTCCTTTTCCTTTCAGGAGGTGGTCCAAGCGTTGACCCGGTTCTGGTCCGAGCGGGGTTGCCTCATCCACCAACCGTATGACATGGAGGTTGGGGCCGGTACCTTTCACCCAGCCACCACTCTTCGAAGCCTGGGCCCAGAACCTTGGCGCGCCGCCTACGTTCAGCCCTCTCGCCGGCCCACCGACGGTCGCTATGGAGAAAATCCGAACCGCTTGCAGCACTATTATCAGTTTCAAGTGATCCTTAAGCCCTCTCCCGAACAATCCCAGGAACTCTATTTAGATAGTCTCAAAGCTCTAGGTATAGACCCTCTCGAGCACGATATTCGCTTTGTTGAAGATGATTGGGAGTCACCCACCTTAGGGGCCTGGGGCATAGGTTGGGAGGTCTGGCTAGATGGAA
Organism: Deltaproteobacteria bacterium; assembly: GCA_031288745.1. GTDB lineage: Bacteria > Desulfobacterota > Desulfarculia > Adiutricales > Adiutricaceae > JAITQT01. The sequence goes on along the minus strand of JAITQT010000382.1, from coordinate 4,057 downwards.
TGGAAGTGACTCAGTTCACTTATTTTCAGCAGGTCGGCGGGTTCGATCTCAAACCGATTTCAGTCGAGTTTACTTACGGCGTTGAGCGGTTGGCCATGTACCTTCAAGGGGTCGACAACGTCTACGATTTAAATTGGAACAATAAGATACGTTACGGCGACGTCCATCATCAAGGCGAGGTCGAATATTCTAAATTCAATTTCGATTTGGCCGACACTAAAATGCTTTTTAAACTTTTCGACATGTACGAGGTTGAATCGATTCGTTTATCAGAGGCAGGATTAGTGTTACCTAGTTACGATTATTGTTTGAAATGCTCTCACACTTTTAACCTTCTAGACGCTAGAAGGGCCGTCAGCGTGACCGAGCGGACCAGTTTTATCGGTCGGGTTAGAAAATTAGCCAGAAATGCGGCCACCCTTTACGTCCAACAACGCCAAGATATGGGCCATCCTCTCTTAGGTAACTGGGAGGTGAGCTTGTGAGCGTATCCGATTTTATTTTGGAGCTGGGGGTCGAAGAGATACCGGCCAGCTATTTTGGACCGGCTATGGCTTATTTAGGTGAGCGTCTTAGCCGCGATTTAAAAAACGCAAGTTTAACTTACGAGCGTATGAAGATCTGGGGAGGCCCTAGACGTTTGGCCTTGGGCCTATGGGGATTGGTTACTAGGCAACCTGATTTAGAAGAGGAAATCGTGGGGCCACCTCTTTCAGCGGCCTTTGACTCCAACGGCTCTCCGACTAAGGCGGCTGCAGGTTTTGCCAAAGGTCAAGGCGTGTTGGTTGGCGATCTTTTCACCCTTAACACGCCTAAAGGCTCCTATTTAGCTGTTCGTAAGAGTGTTAAGGGCCGAGAGGCCTCAGAGCTTTTAACAGAGTTAATCCCCATTCTCTTAGAGAGCTTACCCTTTCCGAAAGTGATGCGCTGGGGCGAGGGGAATTATCAATTCGTGCGGCCCGTTCACTGGCTTTTAGCCGTTTTGGGAGGCGAGATATTACCTATGACTTTTGCCGGCCAAAAGGCCGGGAAAGTTAGCTATGGGCACCGCTTTCTTCATCCCGGCCCAGTGGTTATCACCAACCCCGACGAATACCCGACTAGACTTGCTGAAACACACGTAATAGTTGATTTTGAGAGTCGCCGGGAAAAGGTGATAGCAGAAATCGCTAGAGTGGTGCAAGAGGCTAGAGGCGATCTTAAAGTGGAGATCGATAGTGAATTAGTCGATGAAGTCTCTAACCTTTTAGAAGAGCCTTGCGCCGTTTTGGGCCATTATGACTCTCAGTTTTTAGAGCTACCTTTAGCCGTGGCCTCTACGGCCATGAAAGAGCACCAGAGATATTTTCCCATTACCGATAGTCTCGGTCGCCAGGCCCCGTATTTCGTGGCCGTAAACAATACTATGGCTAAGGATATGAGCGTGGTCAAAAAAGGCCACGAGAGGGTTCTAAGGGCGAGACTCGACGACGCTCGTTTCTATTGGCTGGAAGATCTTAAGGTTAAGCTCTCGGAGAGGAGCGAGGCCTTAAAAAACTTAGTCTTCCATCACCTTTTGGGCTCAACTTTTGATAAAGTCGAAAGGGTTAAATCTTTGGTCGTGCATTTAATTGAAAAGCATAGCCCTGATCTTAAAGAGGTGGTGGCCAGGGCGGCCGAGCTTTGTAAAAACGATCTGGTGACCGGAGTGGTTGGGGAATTCCCTTCCCTTCAAGGGGTTATGGGCGGTATTTACGCCGTTAACGATGGAGAGTCGCCTGAGGTGGCGGAGGCTATTAGAGAGCATTATCTACCCATTCGCTCTGGAGGGGATTTGCCACAGAGCTTGGCTGGGGCCTTTTTGAGCGTAGCCGATAAAATGGACACTATAAGTAGTTGTTTTGCAGTGGGGTTATTACCAACCGGGGCGGCCGATCCCTTAGGCCTAAGACGCCAAGCTTTGGGCCTTATTTTGATTTTTATTGAGCGAAATCTAAATTGGTCGCTTGAGCCCTTAATAGATAAGGCTTTGACAAATCTGGGTAATTTGGTTAAGCGGCCGGTTAAGGAAGTGAGAAACGATGTTTTGGATTTTTTTAAAGCTAGGCTTAAAAGTCACATATTGGCCCAAGGGGTCTCTGCTGACGGGGCCGAGGCCGTCTTGGGGCTTTACGGCGACAAACCCCTAGCCGCCGTAGGCCGGGCTGGGGCCTTGGAGGGATTAAAAAAGCAAGAGGGTTTTAGGGATTTGGCCCAGACTTTTAAGCGAGTGGTTAATATCATTCGTAAGTTTGGCCCAAGAGATACCACGGTTAACGCCGAATTATTAGTCGAAGGGGCAGAGAAAGAGCTTTTGTCGGCTATATCGGTGCTAGAGAGGGAATCGTCCAATTACTTGGAAAAGGGCGATTACTCAGGCCTTTTAAATCGTATAGCCACCCTTAGAAAGCCGGTCGATAACTTCTTCGATAAAGTCTTGGTAGACGATCCCAACCAAGAGGTTAAAAATGCCCGGATAGGTTTATTAAATCGCACCACTAGGCTTTTTGAGCTGGTTGCCGATTTTTCAAGGGTCAGCACTTCTTAAAGGCTAAATTCATCTTATTTCTCACTAGTAATCTCCTAGGTTTAACCGAGCTAGTAATGGCCTCCTTGTTTTTAGTCTTAAAATTACCTTAAGACCACTTTTAACCGTCGCCCCTCTGTTGGCGTCGGTTACGAATGAACGAGATTAAACTCCTCGAAAAGACGCTCTTATTGGCCTGTTTTAACGTTTTTCGCGGCCATGTTTTTTAGGCTTAACCACCTATCCGCTTGTGCTTACCTTGCCCTTGTCTTTAACCTAGAGCTTTAAGGGGCGCTACCACAGAAGGCCTGGCTCCGTTGGTCTTTAACTTAAAATAACAACTTAGCGTGTTTGGGACGGTTAATTTGGTCGAGATAGAGACGGTTTATTTTGTCATAAAAAGACTGAAAACCGATCCAATAAAGCCTATTCCCCAAAAAAAGACGGAAATTATTGTCCAGCTGGATATTAACAGTAAAAAGGATACCATTCTGGTTAAGTTTTACCACGAAAAGTATACCACCCGTGGTCTAAAAAATTAAAAATTATCTTAGGGGACCTTAATCTTGCTCTGGGCCTAAAAGATTTACTTTTAGTGGAAAAAATAACTTAAATATGATCGAAGCGCAAAAACCTCTTAAAAGCAAAATAGTCTAAAAAACTAACTAGTAATAAGACTATGTTACAAATTTAAGGACTGATAAAGGGGACTTTTTGCGCTTCGATCAAATATCGTTTAGACAGCGGACAAGTTTTCCATCATTGCTTGGCCTCCTTTAACCGTCTATGTTTCGACAAATTTTTCCAGCACAAACAGTAGCGGACTTTTTACTAGCCCCTTGTTTTAGGGAGAGGTAGTTGAATGATCTTAGCTTTATATCGCAGGCGGAGGCTTTAATATAGGCCTCCGCTTTTTTTGTGCCCACGCCCCGAAGGCTCTAATTAAATACGCGCCATATACTCTCAAGCCTTTAGACGACTTGGTGTTCTAACGCGCCGAAGTTAGGACGCCAAGAGGGGAGTGAGCCTAAAAAACTCCATACGGTCCAATCGGTGACCTAGCTACCTTCCAATGGGAGAGTAACCTAACTCAGCTTGTGAGGCAATCAGTTTGAAAAGATATGGTTTTAGGCACAATTTAGCGTTTAAGTTTGCCATTTAACCATAAGCGACTTACAGTAGCTAGGCGAGTACTTCCCTCAAAGCTTCTGCTCGAAACTTTGTTGACTAAGTTGCTTAAACGCCTTATTAGACAAGGCCGCCGATTGCACCGCACGAAAAGATTTAGAAACAAAAAAAGAGGGCCCTCGTTAACAAGAGCCCTAGGGTTTATGGCGGGCTAAAGCCGCCTTAAATTTACACAATAAGTAACCGTTCACCAAGTCTTTTTTTTCCCACGTTGCGGCTGGTAGCGACTTTCGAGTTGTAATTAAGTTTTAGCATACCCTTAAGAGCTTAACATTAGTTCTTTTGAGGTTTCTACTTAGCTCTCTGCTCCAACCATATATTTTA
>JAITQT010000270.1 GCA_031288745.1 Deltaproteobacteria bacterium | reverse complement strand
CAATCAAAAAGAAGGCCGGCCTTAAAACCAACGCCTAAAAAATATTAATAATTTGGCCCAAATATTGCTTGAACAATTCGAGAAGATCCCTAACCGGGCAATATCGACCGGCTGCGATCAAAGTCCGAAGACTAGCGGTTATCGCTGATAGGAGAAATGGTCATGCAAACCTTGACCGTGGATGGGCAAGACTTAATAGCCAATGAAATTTCCGGGGCCAACCTTGAGGAGATCCTTTTAAGCCTTTTGGAGCATCCCAGCACTAACGGCCGGGTTATCACCGCAGTAACCATAAATGGGGAACCGTACTCGGAAGAAGTCCCTCACGCGGCTATAGAGATTGGTAGAAACACTATTGAAAGTTTATCGCTCCATACTTTAACTTTAGAGGACTTAGGCCTCAATTTCCTTAAAACTGGCCCAACCTACCTCGAAACTCTTCTCTCGGCCCTGCCTAAAATCGTCGAATCGTTCCGAATCGGCGACGAGCAAGAGGCTAACGAGCACTTTCTTAATTTTTTGGAATCCCTACACCTGCTCATGACTCTCTTAGAGCAGACTAGACAAATTTTAGGCCTATGGCAAGGCGGAGACGACTCTAACGCCTCTTCGCTTAACCAGTACTTAGATTCCCTCGTCGAGATTTTAAATAATCTCATAGGGCTTCAAGAACAAAAAGATTGGATCTATCTAGCCGATGTGCTCGAATACGACCTACAAGATTCTCTTAGAAAATTAGCCGTTTTATTATCCACTCTATGTCGCGGAGGGCACTAGCCGTGCGCGGCGAACCAAACGAGGGCGACTTGTTCCTTTGGAGTAAGATCATGGAAGCTAGCCAAAAATGTCTGGATCTTGATCGCGAGATTTTTTTAAAAATTAAAAGTTTTGAAGACGGGCAAGCCAAGGAAGTCGATGACTTTGTCGACCCGGCCCTCTGGGAGAACTACATCGAAGCTAGGCGCGAACTCTTCGATTACGCTACGAATAACATTAAGGTCCTTACTAGAGATCGTCGAGCCCCTCGCAAGGCTAGTCGGCGAGAGGGCGATAAGGTTGAGGCTGACCAAAAGCGCCAAAAAGAAATCGAGAGCCGAATCGTTAATTCTCTAAAGGAAATGCTCCTCTTAGAAGAAAAGCTGACCAATTATTTAAGCGATAACTTATCGGTTATCAAAGAGACCATCGAAGAGCTGAGCAAAAACCAACCCATTTTCACCAAATACTCCAGAGGGGCCACCAAACCTCAGCCCGGCTACTTAAGCTCGCAAGCCTAAAAAATTATACAATCGGGTAGGAGGCGGGTTTGCCCCGCCGTCCTCCCACACCACCTAGGCGTGCCGTTCAGCACCGAGCGGTTCGGTAGTCCAATATTAAGCATGACGTTTCCTATTAAGCCAAGATGCGTTCTAACAGGTCAGTCGACCTCATACCTTTCTCGTTGTCATCGCCTATTGCTACTAAGGTTTCCACACTAAGCCCTTCCCGATTCCTCTTAGTTTCCAACCTGCCCGCCTCGAGATAGCCCTCCTCATTTACGGTTTTCTGCTCTATACGCATGATTGCCCTTTCACATATACGTGAACAACTACCGCTCTGGCCTTCCCGAAGTTCGTCCCTTCGGTACTATGGCTTCTACTAACTTCTCACGCCACACAGACCCGTTACCGAACCTTTGGCAGTTAATAGCCACGTAAGATCTCCCCCCTGATTAAAGCCCTAACTTTCCCCTCACCTACCCAACGCATTTACATCCATTAGTTCGGGCAGTATTAGACTTCGCTTTGTTTGATAAGCTCGTCCGGTCATGTCTACCTGATGCGATTTGAGGTTCGTCGGGCCAAGGGTTTACCTTCGGCTCTTTCTGATTGAGCCTCACGGCTAACACCCTAGCCTTCGGCTACATTCTACTGCCAAGTCTGGAGCGGCCGTTATACCGCTCAAGTTAGCGCCCTTGCCGGGCACACCCAAAAAAACAAAACGGAGCTATAAAGAGCCCAGTTTTGATTTTTTATTATTAAAGGGCCTGGTCCCAAAATCAACAAACCTACCCACCGCCTCCTCACCTGAGGCCCACAAATGCGCCCCAGGCTTTAATAGAAGCCAACTATCGACTAAATCTATAACTGCGGCCGGCTCGTGGGTAGTTAACACCACTGCCGCGCCCAAAAGGCGAAGGGTCTTTAAATCCTTCATTAAATTTAAGCTAGCCTCCCAATCGAGCCCAGCGAAAGGCTCATCTAAGAGCACCAAACGCGCTCGCGCAGCTAAGCTAGAAGCTAACGCCAACCTCTTTTTTTGACCCACCGAAAGACTTTCCACTCTCTTATCTAAAAAAGACCCCAGGCCCCAGCGATCTATAAGTTCTTCTTGGTAATTTTGCCCTCCCAAATCCTCCCCCTTGTTAAGCCAAGCCTCTAAGCCACCTACTAAACCGATGGAGAGATCTTCTCTGGCCGTGGCCCCCAAAATAAAAAGATCCACGTTTTGAGGGACTAAAGAACTCCCGCGCCTAAGCCAATCTGCGCCTAAACGGCCCTCTAAGAGGATTTGACCTTGGCTTGGCTCAAGTAGGCCGGCTAAGAGATCTAAAAGAGTTGATTTCCCTGCCCCATTGGCCCCGGCCACCCCTAGGATCTGTCCAGCAGAGAGGTTAAAGTTTAGGTTATCGAAAATAGAACTGTCCTGGTCATAATCAAAACAAACCCCGCTGACCTTAAGTAAATCCCCTCCTAAAGTTTGCATCTCTGCCTTTCTATAATAATATAAAATTTATATTATTTATTAAAATTTTAAACTTTTATTTTTATATATATACGGTAGAAAAGATAAAAAATTAATATTAATAAGTCAAAAACATAAATAATAGTATCTTAAATTGGTGTCAATAACTTTTTTATTAGTACCTATTGTTTAATAATTATTAAATCTTTAAATTTTGAAGATTACGCGCTATATGATAAAATAAATTAGGAAGTAGCTCTCTTTCAAAGCTTCCTGTGGCCTGAAAACCTATAAAATCTTAAGTCGTGTCTTAAGTCTAGCCAAACTTCGGTTTAGATTTTAACATAAAATTTCTGGAAATTTCTGGGATTAAAACTGAGGGGACATAGGGGTTAGCACTAATTGAGCAAGCGCTTAAGAGAGGTCGGAAGTTGAAGGGCCAAAAGGCGTTTAAAGTTTTCGCCAAATTTAAGTCTAATTTTATAAATGTAGGAGGTACTATGATTAAATTTGGAAAAAATGGTGGGCGGATCTTAAAATCAATACATTTGATAACGGTTTGTTTATGGGTCGGCGGGTCTATGGCCTTAAACTTATTAATGTTGTTCCCCCTAGAGCCTAAGAGCGGCAATCAGCTTTATGGTTATTTAACAGCTTTACGCTTTATTGATGAACTAGTCATCGTCCCCGGGGCCCTCGGTAGTTTGATAACTGGTTTGTTAATGAGCTTAACCACTCATTGGGGTTTTTTTAAGCACCGCTGGTTGGCCGTAAAATGGATTTTAACCATTGCCTGCATCGTTATAGGCATAGTAGCCTTAGCTCCACCTATAGTCACTCTAGGCCAACTGGCTAGCGAAGAAGGCTTAAGCGCTTTAACTAACCCTAGCTTCATACACGCTAAGTTACTAACTATCAAAGGCGGCCTAGCCCTTTTGACTTTAATTATTTTTATGACTGTAATTTCAGTCTTTAAACCTTGGAGCCGTAAGCCAGCCAGCTAAAGATTAGATAGCTGTTCACAAGGCCTCTTCGAGACCTTGTTTTCCAATTTCCGCTCGACTGAAGATCGGCCTAATCAGGCTAATGGTTGGCCTCCCCTCGCAATTTGAAAAATCTATTAAAGGCAACCTACAGCGAATAGAATGCGCTGCTAAAATCTCAAAGAGCGGCAGGCCTCCTGGAAGGGCTGGTGAACGGTTCCAGATAGAGACTAAAAATTTAAATGGCTAAAAAAATAACCGCCAAGAGCTTATTTTTTTACGCTGTCCGTATTAGCTTTGGCCTTTGATTTCTTAAAAGGTGCTCTTAAACTAAGACCTAAAGCTGTGGAAGCTGCAGCCGCAATTTTTAGCGCATCGCCCGGGATAAAGATTAAATTAGCCCCAAGGGCTACGGCTGGGGTCATCCCCACGTTGATCATTAGGCCAATGGCCCCTAAAACGTAAATGACGATAGTGGCTAAGATACCCAGTAAAAAGAGCTTTAGCCAACAAGTGGCTTTAGATTTGCCTAAATTTTCTTTGGAAGAGGCTATGGCTTTGGCCCCTAATCCGGCTATAAACGCAGCTAGGGGAAAAGACAAAAGATAGCCGACAGTGGGGGCCAAAAAGACGGCCGGCCCAGCCAAACCCCCGGTAAAGACTGGTAGCCCAAGAAAACCTGCGCCAATATATAATAAGGCGGCCAAAGCCGCCTTGGGGCCATCGACAAACCCAGCTAAAAAAATAAAAAAGGTTTGTAAGGTAATTGGGACCGGACCCATGGGCACGGCCACGTAGGCCCCGGCGGCCATTAAAGCGCCCCAGACGGCGATGGAGACGGTCGTTCTAGCTTGATTTAAAGAGATGGAAGAAGAAGTCATAAACCCCCTACGGCCTTAAGCCCGAGCCGCTTAAGCCTAGATCCTCAGGTCGGCCAGTCATAAGATTTAAGTTAGCCACAGCCTGGCCCGCAGCTCCGCGGCAGAGATTATCAATTACTGAAACGATTTTATATAATTCGCTTTCTTGGTCGTAAAACAAGCCCAAATCACAATAATTAGTGCCCCTAACGTCGGCCGTCTCCGGTGGGTAATCTAAGGGTCTAACCCTAACAAATCTATCCGAGCGATAAAACTCAAGGTAAATTTCCCTTAAATCAACCAATTTTGGTTGGCCTTTGATCTTAAGATAGATAGTAGATAAAATGCCCCTATTCATAGGCACTAAATGCGGGGTAAAGGTGAGCTTTACCACTTGGCCGTTTAAAATGGATAGCTCTTGGATAATTTCTGGACTGTGACGATGGCCGGAGACCTTATAGGCCCTAAAGTTATCGGAGACCTCGCAAAAAGAGGTTATCTGAGAGGCCCCGCGGCCGGCCCCAGTGACCCCGCTCTTGGAATCGGCTACTATCACTTGGGAATCGTCTAGCAAAGAGGCCTTTAAGATTGGAGCTAAGGCTAAGATGATAGAAGTTGGGTAGCAGCCGGGATTGGCAATTAACGAAGCTGTGGCTATTGATTGGCGATATAGCTCAACTAATCCATAGACAGCCTTAGGCAAAAGCTCGGGGGAAGAGTGAGGCCCGTACCAGCGATCAAAAAGCTGGGCGCTTTTAAGTCTAAAATCAGCCGATAAATCTATGACCTTAGCCCCGTCGCGCAAAAGCTCAGGCACTAGATTCATGGCCGCTCCGTGCTGGGCCGCCAAAAGGTAGATATCAGCCTGGCCGCTTAAATGCGTAGGAGCGGTTAAAGTAAGATCGTTATAATTAGCTTCACCGGCCAAGGCGGGGAATATTTCCGTTAACCTGCGGCCGGTCTCTTTGCGCGAGGTGACTAAAACTAATTCGTCACCCTGGCGCCTAGATAAAATCCTCAGTAGCTCCAAGCCGGCGTAACCGGTGGCTCCGATAAGAGCTAACCTCATGGGCGCTAAACGGCGATGCGGACGGCATGTTTTAAGGCGTAGCCGACCGTTTTCCGCTCCTCCTTATAAGAAAAATTTAGATAAATCTGGTGTGAGACGGATAGGCCCCGCCATTTTTCCACACCTCACGGCGTGCCGTTAGGCATCAAGCGGTTTTATAGTTATCACCATAAACGAAAACATTTTCCTTTTTACATAGCCCTTTTTTGAATCTCTTCGCTGGCAACTGTTGCCCCGCTTATTGGGAACAAACTCAGCTAAAGACTAAACCTTGTCGCCAGCTTGGCAAATCATTTCGTTCGTCAGTACAAATACTTCTAATGGAGTCTTACTTTAAGGCGAGGTCATACTCTTTTAGGTGTTCTCGCTCATTGTTACTCAGATTCCCATACTAAGCCCTTCCCGATTCCTCTTAGTTTCCAACCTACCCGCCTCGAGATAACCCTCCTCATCTTCGGTTTTCTGCTCTATGCGCATGATTGCCCTTTCACATATTAGTGAACAGCTACCGCTCTGCCCTTCCCGAAGTTAGTCCATTCGATACTATGGCTTCTGCTGACTTCTCTCGCCACAATGGCCCGTTACCGAACCTTTGGCCAAGTTAATAGCCACGTGAGATCTCCCCAGGTTAAAGCGTTAACTTTCCCCTCACCTACCCGCCGCATTTACCTCCATAAATTCGGGCAGTATTGGACTTCGCTTTGTTTGATAAGCTCGTCCGTTCAGGTCTCCCTGTGCGATCTGAGGTTCGTCGGGACAAGTGTTTGCTTCGGCTCTTTCGGATTGAACCTCACGGCTAACACCCTAGCCTTCGCTACATTCTACTGCCAAGTCTGGAATGGACGTTATACCGCTTGAGTTAGCGCCCCTGCCGGGCGGGCACACCAAAAGGGCAAACCCGCAGCTGCGGCTGCGGGTTTGTTAATAATTTAAAGGCGTTAAAGTCTAAAAAATGGTTTTACCGCTTCGAGTACTGATAACGAGCCCTGGCACCCTTCTGACCATACTTTTTACGCTCTTTCTCCCTTGCGTCGCGAGTCAAATAGCCTGCCTTTTTAAGGGGCCCGCGAAGAGAGTTATCGAAGGTTTGAAGAACCTTGGCAATACCGTGACGCACGGCCCCGGCCTGACCGGAAATGCCACCACCAGAAGCCAGGATATAAAAATCAAACTGACCGTGGGTGTTTGTTAGAGTTAAGGGTTGCTCAGCCACGATTTTTAAGGTGGAACGAGAAAAATAATCGGTAATGGGTCGGCGATTGATAACTATCTTGCCTGAGCCCTTCGTCATCCAGACTCTAGCTATGGCCGTCTTGCGCTTACCAGTGGCGTAAGTATTATTATTAGAAGACATTATGCAAAGTTCTCCTGACTAAAACTTTAACTCAAGCTTAACTGGCTTTTGAGCCGAGTGGGGATGATCGCTTCCAGCGTAGATCTTAAGTTTTTTGAGTTGACGACGACCAAGGCTGTTTTTAGGTAGCATCCCTTTAACCGCACTGACCAGCACTTGTCTTGGCTTGGCGGCTAAGACGGTTTTGGCCGCCGCTTGCTTTAGTCCACCGATAAAACCAGAATAACGAGTGTAGAGTTTATCTTGCAATTTATTTCCGGTAAAGCGCACTTTATCGGCGTTAACCACCACTATAAAATCTCCGGTATCGTTATGAGGAGTAAAAATGGGTTTGTGCTTGCCTCGTAGCCTTATGGCGATTTCCGAAGCTAAGCGGCCGACCACCAGATCGGTTGCATCGACCACGTACCATTTTTTTTCAACCTCGTTTTCCTTGGCCATGAAGGATTTATCGCTTTTTAACATAAAAAACTCGCTAAAAGCCCAGCGCGTAAAGCCGGGGCCAGATAATATTGAAGTATAGCCTATATTTTTAAGTTTAAGTTTAGCAATTGGTCCCGTTAACCAGGCTTATAGTCACCTAAAACGGATCTAAGTAAATTAACATTTTTTTCTCAAAGAGTCAACCTATAAATCTTACCCTATTTTTATACCCAACGGCCGTAGCCGTCATCCTTTTCTGAGATACGCCCCAAGGTCTTTTTCATTCAGCCCGACTTCTTCCATTATCGTCCGCTGGGTCTTGGTGACCGGGTTCATGAGCCTCCAACCCTTGTCGTTCGAAATCACGCAAATTTTTTCCATCTCCCTGAATAAGCCGGCCTTGCCCATCCGCTTTATTCTTCATGAACTTACCAAGCTTCACCTCGATCTCTGAGGACACGATGAGGGCTAAGAAGGCGCAGAACAGTTTAGCGCAGGTCATTTCGGTGTTGTGCGTGCTTAGCCTTTTCATCAAGATGTAGTTCTTCAAGTTATCGAAGCTCTTCTCAATAACGTTCTTCTGACGGTATTTCGCTAGAACTTCCACCTTGTCAAGAGCCGTGTTGCTCTACAGGTAGAAGTAACCGCAGTGCTTGGCGGCCTGCTCGATCCTGTCCAGGTCGCGCTTGAAGGTGAAGCTCCCCTCGAAGGACAAGACGACAGCGAAGTGGTTGGAGTACACCTTGGCCTCCATGGGCGTCAGTTTGCGCTTCTGCGCTAGACGGGACTCCTCGTCGTCGCTAGAGCGGAATAGGGCGTCCGTTTGGGCATCCGACAGGTCCTGAGCATAGTAGACGTGCATTGTTGATGTGGTCTCGTAGAAGCAGCCTTTCTTGGACATGGCGAAGAGGCCCGAGTCGATCTAGTTGGCCACTTTGGTGAGTTCCGATTGAAGCAGCTCCAAGGCCATTCTCGGAGTCTTGTAGCGCTTTTCTACTCCAATAATGAAATCATGGCCATTGCTGTCCATATACTTCACGTTGTTCGTCGAGCAGAATCCCCTGTCCATCACGAAACTCACCTTCGACACGCCCAGTTCCGTATTGTACGCCATCATGCTGGGAAGGGCGCAGTGGTCTACTATGGAGCCGTTGTAAGTGACGTAGAAGACCGGCAGACGAAAGTTCTCGGACACGTAGCATCCAATGTTTATCTGCAGGATCCTCTCGCCATCCCTGTTGTACCCGAACTCGCTGGCGGCCACGCCTTTGGCGAGGGTCGAGAACGAGGTCACGTCGAAGGCCATGAAGGTGGCGGGAGGTTGTCGGGCTGCCCAGCTTTTGAAGAATGCCATCCTCTCGTCATGGATGAGCTCCAAAAAGAGCCGAGAGGCCATCTGGGACGAGAGCGGAGCCTCGAAGACCGTATTGGTCTCGCTGTAATCGATCACAGAGTCGAAGACGTTAACTCTGGCCACCATGTAGAGTGCTGCCATCCTAGCCAGGCGGGATCGCTCCAGACCCAGGACCTCGTTAAGCGTCTCGATGAGCCCAAGACGGCCCATGACGGCGTCAACCAGAAACGCTCCCACTATGAGCCGGTACGACTTATAGACAGGAGCCAGTTCCAAATATGCCTCATCACCGAAACTGACGAAGTACGCGGCGTTGGGGATGAGCTTTCCGGTGGCCTGGTCGAGCTTAACTATGCATACCCTGTCTTTCGTAGGCGTTCCTTGGGCGTTTCGATGACCGCTACTGGGACGCTCATATAGACGGGGTGGTCGTTTTTAATATGTCAGACAACGACGCCGCTCTTCGGTATGTCACCCAGTTGGCGTGAGTCGAGGTTAATGGGCCG
>JAITQT010000206.1 GCA_031288745.1 Deltaproteobacteria bacterium | reverse complement strand
TAAAGCTCAACGCGGCCAAAGGAATTTCACCTTTTAAGATAAGGTACTTGACACTTTGCCCTATCATCTTGCCAAATCCAAGATAATGGTACTTTCGGATCATTTCATCCCAAAGAGGTTCCAATTGAGTCTTGTTGACAATAACCGTAGTGAGCGGCCCTAATTCCTCAACACTTCCAAAGATTGGCGATTCTAAAAGTTGCATACAACTAACTGTTTTTATAAGAGAAAACTGACGAAAAATTGAACGCGGATCCCGCTTTCGAGACTATAGCAAACAAAATTTAAAAAGTCCAGTAAAAAGATCTGCGTTACTCTGTTAATATTGACCTAAGAGAGCTAGAGAGTTTGAAAGAATTTAGTTTAGATTTTAGGCGCATCTTAAGCCCTTATTTGACGCTGGTTTTAAGGTTGTTTTTTTCCCACCTAAGAGCGGGGCGTAAGATTTTGAAATAATTTAGTTTATAAATGGCCAGTCTAAAGCCTTTATTTGATGTGGTTCTTAGATGAGAGTCTTATATTTTATGGCACCTCGATTCTAGACTCTCTAGAATATTTGTCTTTCTAGATTAATAGCGAGGAATCAAATGCGCCGGAAACCAAGGAAAAATATAAATGAACTTACGTTAATAGGGTTATAAACGGTTGAGATAGTGAGTTGAAATTATGGCCTTTTCAAGTTCAATCTTTCATAGCTTAGCCAACCTTCTTTTCTTTAGATGCATTCTAGCTATCGCAGCGTAAGGCTAAGGGGAAGCTAGTTTTAGGCCATTGGTATGTTAGGCTTTCTTTTAGCCTAGGCCCGTTAAGGGTATAAAATTAAGCGGTAAGAGGTTATCTATAACGGAAAAAAAATGAGTGGCGAGAAAGTAAATTAACTTTAGTTATCTTTCCCAAGCGAGGCGCTCAAGACATTGAACAGATGTTTTGTTTTTCAAAAAACAGTTAAACCATTGTAAAGAGCTTAAAGACTTTATGTCGTTTAAAATTTAAGGCTTAAAAATTAACCGGAGTTTGGGTAAAAGATTGGATTTCTCTAAAATAACTTTGTCGATAAATGCGGTTTAACATATTGATTTAATTAGGAAAAATGTGTCGAATAATTAAAAACCTAAAAAAGAAAATAAAAATGCGTCCTTTGGAGTACCAAAGAAAAAAAACATCAAATTAAGGGGAATTTCGTCGAGGCCAAATAAAAAATAATTTAATTAAGTCTATCGGCCGTGGAAGATTTACTCCGAATCAATTTTGGGAAGCGAACGCTTAAGGAAGAATTTTTAGGTCGTTGCGCTCTTTAAGGATTTGATTATCAGAGGTAACAAAAAGGGCAGTAAAAATTATAAAACGATTACCAAAAATGGGATCTAAAATACCATATACTGTGGTTGAGCTAATAAGAACTCGAAGGAGTCGTCCTTGACGGTGTGATTAAGATAGCCTAAATCGAAGCTGCAGGCAAGGGGTCAAAGAAAGAAAAATCAAGGAGCTAATTTCACTCAGTATGGCGATAAGTAAATTAATTTAAAGGTTTTTTTGGAGGCCCTAACCTATTTAGGGCCGAATTAGAAATTGTAACTAAACGCTCGAAAAAGGCCCTAACGAAGCCAAAAAATTTTTTTTTGGTAATAAAAAAAAAAATAAAAAAAAAAATTTTTAGGCTACTTTTTTTGGCTAAAAGATCAAAAATTTCCCCAGGGGGGCTATTGAGGGGAGGTTTTAACCAGCGTAACTAAGCGGATATTCAGGATTTATTTTTTAGAACCGTTCCTCGAGTATATTTAGGCTTTAAAAACCTAAATAGAAAAAAAAATCATTTTCCAAGCCTTAAGAAACTAACTTAAAGAGCTTTAGGTTAAAAGAAATCTTTAAAATATAGAACATAAAACTCAAAAATCCCTTGAGTTTCCCATAGGCCCTTAGCTCAGTCGTAGCGCTTGGTAACCTGGCTTTCCAAGCGACCAGCAGCCAACGTTATCTTAAGCTTTTGGCCTTCGGCGACTTGGGTGCTAGAGCGAACTAAGGTGCCTTTAGAGTCTACGACGATGGCGTAGCCGCGGGAGAGTATTTTTAGAGGGGAAACGAGATTTAAACTGTCGCTTACCTGCTCTAAGGACATTTTTTTTTGTTTTAGCCACCTAAAGGTTTTGGCACTTAGGTTTTGTTGAGATATAAATGGAGCTAAGGCGTTCTTTTTATTCCTTAGATGGCGATCGTAAGCTTTGAGCAGAGTTTTGGAGAGGCTTTGTAATTCTTGGTTTTTTCTTTGACGCTCTTTAAAGGGTGAGGCGCGCTCAAGGCGACTAGCGTATTGGTTAAGAAGGTTGGCTAAGTTATTAAGCCGCTCTCGAAAGTTTCGCTCTAAAGTAGTTTCCAACCGGTAAAGCGTTTGCGAGGCGTTGGTTAAGAGCCTTTCCCCAAAACGACTAAGCCTATTGTTATAGCTTTCGACTGCCGCATTCTTAAATGATAAAAGAGAGGCTAGAGAGGTAAGTAGATTGCGACGAGAATTGAAAAATAAATTTCTTAGGTCAGCCCAGTCGGGAAAGGCGGCTTCGGCGGCGGCCGTGGGGGTGATGGCCTTGGCGTCGGCGGCGATTTCAACTAAGGATTCGTCGGTCGAATGTCCTATGGCCGCTAAAATAGGCACGCGGGAGGCGGCCACGGCTCTAACTAAAACTTCTTCGTTAAAAGACCATAGATCTTCGAGTGAGCCGCCTCCCCTGGTTATCACTATCAAATCAAAATCTGGCCGCAAGTTGACGCTCTCTATGACCGAGGCTATTTCCTCGGCCGCACCTTGACCTTGAACGAGGGAGTGAAAAAGGCTAACCCAAGCCAAAGGATAGCGGCGGGCGGCCTTGAGCATAAAATCATTAGCTGCAGCCGAGCCATAAGAGCTTATCAAGGCCACGCGCCTGGGAAATGGCGGTAGTGGCCGCTTACGCTCTTCGGAAAAGAGACCTTCGGCCTCAAGGAGTTTTTTTAGCTTTTCGAAAGCTCGGCGAAGGGCCCCAGCCCCTTTAAGTTCTACCGTCTCAACTATGAGCTGGTATTCGCTTCTAGGGCCGTAGACCGAGAGAGTGCCTTTGGCCAGAACCTGTGCCCCGTCGCTTAATAGATTAGCCCCTCCGGCTTTAGCTCTATAGCGCCAGATAACTGATTTGAGGACGGCTTTATCGTCTTTAAGCTGAAAGTAGTAGTGCCCTGAGGCGGCCGCAGCTAGACTTGAGACCTCGCCTTCGACTAAAAGAACCCCGATGTAATCGTCGCAGTTTTTTTGAATTAGTTGGCAGACCCCGTTGGGTGAGAGCGTTTTGGGACTGGATTTAATGGAAGGTGAACTCATGGGCTAAAAAGCTCCTTATGTTTTAAAGTGTTTTATTTTTCAAGATATAATTTAATGTTTATGAAGTAAGAGCTAATAAAAGCCCCTCGGCTTTAAGCGGTTCTTTAGGCCGATAATTATCGTGTTGCTTAACTAGGTCGGCTATGGCAAAATATTAAAAATTAATTAGTCCCAAAGGCGGCCTAAAATCGTTAGGATTTTGGCCTATTTTAAGCCGCGCTCTTTTGACCTAAGCCAATATTTTTTTAAGGAAAGGTTTGATTTTGAAAACAATGCTTCGTCCTGTTTCGGCGGCTATAAGTTCGCTTTTTTTACTAGTGCTCTTATTTTCCTCTCTATTAACCCCGCTTCTTTCGGCCCAAGGACCAGTTGACGGCGATAGCTTGGTTGGGGCCTCCATTGGAGACGCCTCTAACCTAATTCCGGCTTTGGCTAGCGATTCGTCCTCCAACGAGGTCATTGGCCAGGCCTATAGCGGCTTAGTCAAATACGATAAGAACCTTCAAGTGGTAGCAGATTTAGCCGAAAAGTGGGAGGTAAGCGAGGATCAAAAGACCATAATTTTTCGGCTAAGGCCGGGCCTGGTATGGGCCGATGGAAGCCCTTTTACGGCCGAAGATTGCGTCTTTACTTGGAAATTGATGAGCGATCCTAATACGCCCACGGCTTACGGCGAGAGCTTTCAACAAATTGAGACGGCTGAGGCTGTAGACGATTTAACCTTTAAGGTCGTCTATAAAAGAGTCTTGGCCAAGGCCCTGATCACCTGGGCCTTTGGCATAATGCCCAAACGCTTAATGGAAGGGGTTAATTTAGACGATTGCCCTTTGGCTAGAACGACCATGGGCACGGGCCCCTTTCAGCTTGAAAGTTGGGAAGTGGCGCAAAAGATAGTTATGAACGCTAATCCTAAATACTATCTTGGCCGTCCCCATTTAGATCGACTCATAACTAGAATTATACCCGATATGGCTACCCAGATGATGGAATTATCCACCCTAGCCTTGGATACTATGAGTTTAGAGCCCGAGCAGTGGCTTGAGGCCACTGAAAAGCCGGCCTTAAAGGAGGCTTTTAACTTTTTTCGTTTTCCAGCTTCTAGCTACACCTATCTAGGCTTTAATTTAAAAGACCCCCGTCTCTCCGACGTTAGAGTCAGGCGGGCCATAGCTTTAGCTATTGATAAAGACGAGGTTGTCGAAGGGGCTCTTATGGGCTTTGGGCGGCCGGCTAACGGACCCTTTAAACCCGACATGTGGGCCAATAATGTTAAGGTTAAGCCTTACCCCTTTAATCAGGAGGAAGCTAAAAAACTTTTAAGCCAAGCTGGCTGGACTGATAGTGATAATGACGGCGTAATTGATAAAGAGGGTCGGCCCTTTGTTTTAACCATAATGACTAATCAAGGAAACCGGGTTAGAGAGCAAAGCGCCTTAATAATTCAGTCTCGTTTGAAAGAAGTGGGCATTAAAGTCGAGATTAGGATAGTAGAGTGGGCGGCTTTTTTAAAAGAGTATATTGACAAGAAAAATTTTGAGGCCTTGGTCATGGGCTGGACTATCCCGTTAGATCCCGATCTATTTGATGTCTGGAACTCAAAAAAAATTAATCCCGGAGAACTTAATTTCGTTGGCTACTCTAACCCTGAGGTGGACGAGCTAATTGATAAGGCCCGCTTTACTTTAAATCAACAAGAGCGCAAGCAGGCCTACGACCGGATTCAAGAGATTTTTTTCGAAGATGTCCCTTACGTCTTTTTATTCGTGCCAGAGAGTTTGGTAGCCGTCTCCAAAAGGTTCGTCGGCCCTGAGGTGGCCCCGGTTGGGCTGGGCTATAATATCGAGCAATGGTACGTGCCGAAAGATAGGCAAGTTCATAAAAAATAATCTTTTTAGGCTAGCAAAAATGGCTTGGTCAAAAAAAAAGAGGG
>JAITQT010000181.1 GCA_031288745.1 Deltaproteobacteria bacterium | reverse complement strand
CGACTGAACCAAAGCGCTCGTTATCAAACGCCTTCTCAAGACTATCAATTAAGCCACCTTTAACTATCTGGCCGTTTAGGCTATCAATAGCGGGTACAGCTCCCGCCAAAGATTGAGGGCCGCTTATAGGGGCTGGGGCTAGGAAAATAGACTTGGAAAAAGATTTAATAGCCAAACCTAAACGAGAGCCCATTTGACTCTCGCTTAGCCTTTGGATGAGCCCGGCTGGCTTAAAAATCTTAGCTCCCTCCTTATCTGATGACCCCCTATAAGCTAGACAGCTCGCGCTTAAGGCCTCGGCTTGGGAGGCACAAACTTCGGCCTTTAGGTTATAGACCATAACCTCTTTAAGGGCTCTTGGGGTTAAAACCGAGTCGTCGGGCGAGGGTATGTTTAGATTGAGCCAAAGAGAGAGGAGTTGATTTTTATCGAAATCTAGGTTAATTCTACTCTCTTTTAACTCTTTTTGGTTAAAAAAAGCTAAACTTACGTTAAGTAGAACCTTTAATGCGGGCCAGTGGCCGTCATCCTCAGAAAAATCACCTCCTCTAACCAAAAGGTGCGATCGCCCGCCCTCTGGCCGAGGAAAAGGCGTAAACTTACTTATATCGTACCAAGGGTGCCAAGAGCTTTCTTGAGTAAACTCTCTATCAGCTAATATCTCCTCCCCCCAAGCTAAAGGGGCCAAAGAATGAGTGATAACGGTTCGATCATCACTATCAATTAGCCTCCGGCCGCCATACAAAAAAGCCAAGAAAGCGTCTAAACGCGAGGAGGCGATATAGTTAAGCCAATTGCCGCTAAAACTTAAGGGGTCAGTTTTTTCTTCAGGGTGGTTACAGATGCCAATCTTCGATCTTGGAGTGAGCGTTAAAACGCTTAAAGTTTTGGGCCTAGACGCAGCTAAGGCCACCACAGAGAGATCTTCTATAGTCGGCTTAAGCCATTTAAAATAGCCCTGGGCGTCACTAACCGCATAAAAGGTCTGGTCCGCACCTGCGCCCCTTGGCCTAGGCTTTTGCCCAATAGCACCAACATAATTGTAGCAAGAGCGAGAATCAAATAAGCCTACGTACTCTATAGCTGGGTTAAAGCCCCTATCTGGGCCAAACTTATTATGAAGGTTCAATTTTCCGTCATAGGCCCAAGAAAGGGCCGCTGGCTCTTTTGAAACGGTCAAAACGGCCTCGATAGAGGCAAAGCCTTGAGCTTGTAAAGGAGTAAATTGATACATCTGCTTAAGCGGCTGAGCCAACAACGCCCGCTCCGGGCTTAAGACTATTAAGGCTAGTAGTAATAAAAGAAAGGCGCGCATGGATTATCCTAAAAAACCAGATCGTATTTTATTAAATAAAAATCAACCTCAAAAATTTATCCGCCTGCTATGGAGGTGCGCAAGTGGCCAAAATAGTCGTAAAAAGTTGGGTATAAAACCTTAAAAACTCAAAATTAACGATAATATCGATAAATAGCCGTAATTAAAGTTTGCGGGGCCTCAAACTTATTTAAAACGTTTTCGTAAGGGGCCCCGCTAACAGTAACTATAATATTAAATTCTATCATAGCGCCGTTAGCCGGATCGTAGCCGTCTCCTAGGATAAGGGGATAACCCGCGCCCAATGGTTCGCTCTCCTCAGTAATAGAGGCTGCGGCTACGATAGTATCGCCTATTTTAAAAAGCAACGCAGGAGGCTCGTCGCCTTTAAGAGCTCCGATAACTTCAAGGTAACGTTGATTTTGCTCAAACTTACTATCATCTTGAGCTCTAATATGTTCAAGGTCAAAAAGCTCATCTTTTATTTTAACCTCAAAGGCCATCCGCGAGCCGCTCTTCGAAGTTAAAATAGCTTTGGGAAGATAGCCTAAGTCTGGATTACTTAAGGCGCGAGTTAACAAAATAGATATCTGAGTGGCCGTTTCGGCCGAATTTAGGGCCTCAATCTGCTCGCGATTCCAAACGCTGACGGCTAAGTTTTTCCGAGCCGAGCTTAATAAAAAAACCCCGGTAAGGCTAATGAGCCCTAGAATAACGAGAGCCATAACTAAAATAGCCCCCGGCTTGAAGCCAGAATCCAATCTATAGAGCGGCTCTCTCTTTATCAACTCTCTCATCTTCTTTCTCGCCAAAAGGCCCCTGGGTTTAGCCATAGGATTAATGGCGTCCTTTTCTTTAATCTGAAATACTATATTGCCCCCGTCGCCCCTTTGGAGATGACAGCAATTGTTCTGGGAGGCGGTAATCAAGCTTTTAGGGGTTTTGATGTTGAAACTACCAAAAACTCGGATGGTCACTTTGCTGGGTATTCTCCCTCAAACTTCCTTTATATTTTTCTATAGTTAGTTTTTACCAAGACCACTAAAAATATCTCCCAAGGTAGTAGGAAAAATGACCGTGAATCCAGACTTATTAAGTCTTCTCTGTTGATGGTGACCCCGATGTTAAACGCGGCACCTAAAATATGGCGTAGCCAGTTTAGATCCTTGTAGAGCTGACCGAAGGTAATTCGAGGCCGGCGGAGGCTATGTCAACAAATTAGGGGCAAGAACAAAGTTAATTACGATTTTTATCCTAACGACATAACTATGAGGATAAGTTTCTTGAAAAGAGGCCCTGACAAACTCGATGGGCGTTTTCTCGTTATTGTTGATAACAGCCTTTACCCTCCGCTCAGTTTATTCTTACCTTGACCATAAGCTTTAATGCGGGTAAGAACTCAGTAGCTCTGGTGCCGTTAATCTCTAACTAATAACAACCTAGCCAATTTAATTCCGCTTAACCTGGTCAACTGAGGGTTTTAAAAGCCTTCCTTTTCGGATCAGTATCGAATCCACGAAG
>JAITQT010000319.1 GCA_031288745.1 Deltaproteobacteria bacterium | reverse complement strand
ATTTTGTTTAGGCATTTTTTATCCTATAAATAAAGTAATTAGAGTATTATTTAATTCTATAGATATAGTTAAACTTACTTTTAAGTTAGTTTAAAGGCTATAGTTATATTTGAAAACTCTAATTTAGATTTGAAGTTCATTTTCAATTATATATTAACTCGACATAGTCTTTATTCTACCTAATATTCCCCTTAGGCCTTAAGCGACATTTTATTTTTTGTCGATTTATTGGTATAATAACTTTTATTGACCGAGGAACCAATGGTTCAGCGGGTTTCCATCCTCTCGGCTTTTAAGAGCCTGAGTCTATTTGAGAAGAGAGCGCTTTGCCCAGCGCGCCCTCTGGCGGTCACCTCAACCAATTCTTTTGTGTTAATCGAAACTTATGGGGTTTATGCTCATGAGTTTAGCTTGATCTATATATTTTTGACACAGACAAAACTAGTCAAAGTCATTATACTCAGGTCTAAAGTTGGTTTTCGTTTGTAAGTCCCATTTTAGCGGGCCAATCGAAACTTTTTTTTTACCCCAATCGTTTCATCCCGAAAGGAGGTTGCGTTCCCGTTAGTGTCTAATACTATAACGGACGGGGCGTGCGAAACTCAATGCTTGAAATCAGATTTCACGGTCGCGGCGGTCAAGGGGCCGTCACTTCGGCCGAGTTAATGGCCCAGACGGCTATAGGTATGGGTAAATTTGCCCAGGCCTTTCCCAGCTTCGGGCCGGAAAGGCGCGGCGCTCCGGTCACGGCCTTTTTGCGAATCTCTCCAAAGCCCATTAGAATTAGAGAGAAAGTTTACGAGCCTAACGTGGTGGTGGTGCTCGACCCAACCGTTATGAACGTTACCAGGGTAGATCAAGGCCTTAAAGCGGATGGCTTATTGGTCATCAACTCTCATCGAACGGCTGAGGAGATTAAAAAGCAATACGGCTTTACCCAGAAAGTAGCCACCATCGACGCTATGCGCATTGCTTTAGAAATTTTAAAGGTGCCCATTACTAATACCGTTATGCTCGGGGCCTTTTCCAAGGTTATGGGCGAGGCCACGCCTAAAGATGTGGAAGAGCCGTTTAACCATCGTTTCGGGGGTGCCCTGGCCTCCAAAAATCTTGAGGCCTTCAAAAAGGCCTACGAAATCTCGCCAACCGAGGCTGGCTTGTAAAATTTATCTTTGACCTTAGTTATAAAGTTGGCGGGAGACAAGCTGGCCAGCCCAAAATTTAGGCGTCGATTTTAGAGCCTTTGGCGACTTAATGGCCTTAGCTTTTTTTAAGTTTTTTATTAACACTCCCTCGCGCTTTTTTAGCGCGCTAATACCCGCGAGTTTTATCGCGTTTTTTATCATGGAGCGCTTATGACTAAGCCTATTGACGCCCTAGTTAAAGCTAGTGAATTACCTTTAGGCTTTACCGCCCCCGCCGGCAGCACGGTGGAGTTTAAGACTGGAGACTGGCGTAGCGTCAGACCAGTTTTAGATCGCTCAAAGTGCGTGTACTGCGGATTTTGTTATTATTATTGCCCTGACGGGGCTTATCAGGATATGGGAACAGAAGAAAAATATTATAAAGTTAATCTCGATTTTTGCAAAGGCTGCGGGGTCTGCGCCCATGAGTGCCCTAAAAAGGCCCTCGAGATGACCCTCGAGGAGGTGTGATATGGGTAAACGCGTAGGAATTGAGGTCTCTTTAGCCGTTAGCGAGGCGGTAAAACTAGCCAACGCCGACGTGGTGGCCGCCTATCCCATCACCCCTCAAACTCACATTGTCGAGCATCTTTCCGAATTAGTGGCCGACGGTCAACTAGATGCGGCTTATATACCGGTTGAGAGCGAACATTCGGCCATGAGCACCTGCATAGGCTCTTCGGCCGCCGGAGCCAGGACATATACAGCCACCTCTAGTCAAGGTTTAGCCTTAATGAACGAGATGATTTATATCGCTCCTGTCTTAAGGACGCCGATCGTTTTAACGGTGGCTAACCGGGCCCTGTCGGCCCCTATTAATATTTGGAACGATCATAGCGATATCATGAGCGTTCGCGACGCTGGCTGGATAAACTTATTTGCCGAAAACGGCCAAGAAGCCTTGGATTTGACCTTGTTGGCCTTTAGAATCGGTGAAGATAAGAGCGTCTCTCTTCCAGTGGCCGTTAATATCGACGGTTTTACTCTCTCTCACTTTATCGAGCCAATCCTAATTCCTGATCAAGAAGAAGTTAATAAATTTCTTCCTCCCTTTGAACCAAGCCTTAAACTTGATATTAAAAAACCTATTTCCATAGGTTTGCTGGGCGGGCCGGAGTATTATTTTGAGGCCCGTAAGGCTACCGACGATATCCTTATAGGCGCTAAAAAAGTCGTGGTTACGGCCTTTGAGGAGTTTGAAAAGGTCTTTGGTCGCCGCTATCATCCGGTGGAGACATATAGGGTGGAAGATGCAGAGACAGTGATCGTGGTTATGGGCTCTATTGCTGAAACGGCCATGACTACTGTTGACGAACTGAGAGAAACAGGCCGCAAGGTGGGCTTGGCTAGGCTTAGGCTTTGGAGACCATTTCCAGTCGAAGAATTACTTGCGGTCCTTAAGGGGGTCAAAAACGTGGCCGTGATAGATAGGCACATGATTATGGGTTACCCAGGGGGGCCGGTGGGGGTGGAAGTTAAATCCCTACTCTATGATATAGCCGAAACTAAACCTAATGTTTCCAATTTTATCCTAGGTTTGGGTGGTCGTGACGTTACTCGCGATAGTTTTAAATATATTTTCGAACGAGCTGCAGCTACCACTGCCGGTCGCAAATTTGAGTTGGTGGGGGTGCTAGCATGAATTCGGCCCAAATTCCCTACGAAAAGGTTACGGCCAAAAATTTTCCCAAAGGACCCGACTCTTTGGCCCCTGGTCATAGAGCGTGTCAGGGTTGCGGGGAAGTGTTGGCCTTAAGGCTGCTTTTAAAGGCCTTGGGCACGGAATTTATCGCCGTCTCGGCCACCGGCTGCATGGAGGTGTGCACCGGCCCCTATCCCCAGAGTTCTTGGCGTATGCCTTGGATTCACGTGGCCTTCGAGAATGCGGCCGCCGTGGCTTCGGGGGTGGAATCGGCTACTCACGTCTTAAGGCGTAAAGGTCGAGGATACGATCAGCGTATCCCGGTGGTGGCCATAGCCGGCGACGGTGGCACGGCCGATATAGGCTTACAAGCCTTAAGCGGGGCCTTAGAGCGCTATCACGAGAACTTTATTTACGTCTGCCTTGATAATGAGGCTTACATGAATACTGGTATTCAAAGAAGTTCGGCTACTCCTTTTGGGGCCAACACCACCACTTCGCCCATTGGCTCTAAATCGAAGGGTCAGTATACCTGGAAAAAGAACATGCCCGCCATCGCGGCGGCCCACGCCGTGCCTTATGTGGCCACCGCTAGCCCAGCTTTTCAGTTTGACCTGATGAATAAAATCCGGCGGGCTGCGGCTATTCCCGGGCCGGCCTACCTCCACGTCTACGCCCCTTGTCCCACGGGCTGGCGTATGAAACCGGAATTGGCTGTGGAGAGCGCTAAACTTGTGGTCACCACCAGGATTTTTCCCCTCTACGAGGTTATAGACGGCAATTACGTTATTAACCGCAAAGTAGATAACCCCACCCCCATAGCCGATTATTTTAAGGCCCAGGGGCGCTTTAAACATTTAGGGCCTCAAGACGTGGAAAAGATCACCGAAAGGGTTAACGCTGATTACGAAAGGCTGGTTGGCTTAAGCGAAAAGTTCCCGGTTATACAGTAGCCTAATCGTTTAGAAAAATTAAAAGCTCCGATCGGGGTAGCCTTACTAGGGCGCGTTCTTCGGATAATATCCGAAGGGGTGCCCTTTTTTATAGGCTTTTAATAGCCCGAGCTGGCCAAAACCGGCTAGGTTCCCAATTTAAGTATCGGGAAAAAGATTAAAGAGTTAAAGTTCTTCAATAAATCTCCAAAAGCACATCTGCTCGCCCGACTATGGCCACGGCCATCAACTTTACCAGCGGGTATTGGCTCTTATATTTATCAGCGTATCTTTTAAACTCGATTTGCTCTTTCGTTTATTTAGAACTTTAAGTAATAAGGCCCCCCTTCGGGCCTCCAGGGACTCTGAGGTCTCATTTTTTTTAGGCACTAATTTCTCTTATTTAAACTCAGAGACAAAAACTGTGTCCTTTCTCGTAGTAATCAGTAAATCCATCACTCCTTCAGATTCAGTTACTTCCACTTCCGAAGTAACCTTGAAGCGTAGGGCCTTCAGAACCGAATAAATGATGGCCTGGGTCCCCCTTTCCGAGGCCTTAAGGGCCGAGTGGGAATTCCAGATAAGGATATCTCGAAAGTATTTCGTAAGAGCTTTCGAATCGAAGTCCTCCAAAGCCTTTCGGAGCCTCTCTTTTAAGTCTGTAATATCGTATTCGTCATCTTGAGCTAACAGACACTATATGAGTATGGCGCTATTTAGAGTTATTCGCCAAATTTCGCCAGAGAGCCTTAGATAGAAACAGAGGCAGGCCTAAATGCAAAGGCGTTAAGAAAATCATCATTGATCGAAGCGCAAAAAGTCCCCTTTATCAGTCTTTCAATTTGTAACATAGTCTTATCACTAGTTAATTTTTTAGACTATTGTGCTTTTAAGAGGTTTTTGCGCTTCGATCATCATTACCTTAGACGGAAATAGTATCAACAGCGTCGGTCATTACGATAAAGAAAAAAAAGAAGTATGATCGAAGCGCAAAAAGTCACCTTTATGAGTCCTTAAATTTGTAACAGAGCCGTATAACTAGTTAATTTTTTTTATTATTTTGATATTAAGAGGTTTTTGCGCTTCGATCAATCTTGAGTGAAAAACTTAGAGACACCGCCCACCAGGAGTGGAGGCGCAGCAAAGGGAGGGAAAGGTAAGCAATATATGCGCTTCAATCAAACTTGACTGACTGTAAAAATTATGTTAAATTTTAAAAGAGTAATAATTAAGATTTATATTAAATGATTTCATCACAGACTCAGATTAAGGCCAAAATCTGTAGCTTTTTTAGCTTGGGCAAAAAAAGAGATGACAAAGAAAAATGAAAAAAAATTATGCGGTTTTAACTATTTAACTTTATATAAGTATTAATTAAAGTATCTTATATATAAAAAGACATTTCTTAAAGAGGTAAATATGAATAAAAAAAATTGTTTTTTGACTTTATTGATTGTTTTTGGTTTGGTTTGGCCTAATTTTTCTTTAAGGGCGGATGAATCTTGGACGACTAATCAGAATTTTGTGGGCGATAAATCTATAACTGGCTCGCTGACTGTTGGCGGCTCTCAGGATATTAATTTTGGTCTTTCTGGTCAAAAGGTGATCGCAACGGGTGATGTACTTTTCAATGCCAGTACCAATAAAATTTGGTTTTATTTAAGAGAGAGTGAGTTTATTAGTGGTAACAGCTTTATAATTAAGGGAGCTATCAATTCTAACAATATGAATGATCCTTATACTATGTTTAGTATATTTGGAGAGAGCAAAATAGAAGGTGCCGTCATTAAATTTCAAAACGGCGGCGAAGTCCAGATAGGAACTGGCGAAGAACATTTAGCACAAATTAATAGCTTAACTGTTAAAATTAATAATTCAAGTAGTAATATTAGCCCAACTTTGGAGATTGAAAGTAATCTAGCCGATCCCGAAGACACCAGGGGCTCGTCGTTATATATGAGGCCAAATACAGAGTTACGCTTACAGTCAGCCTATTATACGCCCCACTTGAATGTTAACGGCACCTTGATGCTCTTAAATACCCTGCCTCACGATCGCTTTGACTCCTCCTCTCTATCCGATCCAGGTAACCACGGAACCTCCAAAATCACGGGAGGTTACGTGACCATCGGTAGCCAGGGCACGCTTGACGTGGGCTTAAACAAGCTTAATGTCGAGGCAATACATTTTGAGAGCGGCTCGACTTTGCGGGTAGTTAGATCTTCGAGTGACTCGGGTATGGTGGAAGCGAGCCAGGCTATTTCAGTTGAAAGCGGGGCCCTTTTAGATATTAGCGAAGATAGCGATATTTCAGTTAACTCATCTAATTAGGTTATACTTCGTCTAACAACAGGTAATCTAGACCCTAGTAGCGTTGCTTTATTTATTAATCCTTTATGGTCATTAAAAATTGAAGGTAATGAACTTATTATTGATAAATTTTTAGGTAGTGGTAATATAATTACAGATGATATAAATAATTCACCAAATTTTATTAATTCTATAGACTATATAGATGAAATAATTGATAATCCTGATATTACCATATCTGGGGGGGTTGGCGTTGTACTTAATAAGTACATTGATGGAGCATCTTTTTTAACCGCCCCTGAGTTAGATGTGGCTATCAGGCAACTTTTGGGTGAAGAGGCTTTGACGGCCGCAGGGGCTACAGTGGCTACGGTTAATCAGGTAAACGCTGCTGTGGGTAATCGTTTTTCAGCTATTCGAGGCTACGGCTCAGCGGCCCCGGCCCCGGCAGCGGGTTATGGCGATAGCTTAAACCGGATTTGGTTTAACGGTTTCGGGACCTTCCACAAACAAAGAGACGTCAATAATTTACGCGGCTACGATTACAATTCCGGTGGATTGGTCTTGGGCTACGATAGGGAAGTGGCCGCCTTACCTGGTCTAACCCTTGGGCTTAACGGGGCCTGGTCAAGAGGTAAGCTTAAAAACAATGATGGCCTGGCTAAGACTGATGTGGATACCTTTAGCTTAGGGGCCTATGGCAGCTATAATTTTAGTAACGGCTTATTTTTTGACCTAAGCTTTACCTATGGATGGGGCGATAACGAAACTGAGGTTAATCATATTTTAGGCTATCTAACGAGGGGTGATTTTGATAGTCAAAGCTTCTCGGCTAGTCTAAACGCAGGTTATAAGATTAATCTTACCGACAATGTAAGGCTCACCCCAAGCTTAGGCCTTCAATACACTCACCTTAAACAAGATGGCTGGCGAGAGAGGGTTATTAGCGATCCGTCGACCATTGGCTTGGCCGTTGGCAACTGGTTCGGAGACGTTAAAGCCGATATGTTGGAGATTCCCGTCAATCTGGCCCTGGAAGCGACCATAAACGCCGGTACCGTGATAGTGACTCCAGAATTTAGGATTGGCGGAGTCTTTGTGGCCGATAAACCTAAAAATGCCTTGACCATGGGCTTTTTGGGGGCCCCTGGCTCGATGACCATTTATGGCATAGACACGGTCAAATCTAGGTTCAAGGGTGGGGCCGGGGTTAAGGTTCAGTTTAACGATTTAGTGGATCTTTCGGCCAACTATGATATAGAAGCAGCCAGCCATTACACTGCCCACAGTGGATTTATTGGCTTAGGCTTTTCTTTTTAAGCAGGCCCTTTTAATCAGCTAGGAACTGTTTAGCTTTTTAAAAGTAATATAAAGACTAAGGCCCTGGGCCACTAACGGGGCCAGGGCCTTAGTCTTTGGTGGGCCGAAAATGACGCTAACTTGAGGGGTATAATGTCCTCTCAAGACGTAATTAGTAGGATGCCGCTAAAGGCTAGCGCATTAACCTAGGGGGAACTCACGTGGGCATAGGTCTTTTGAGGTTTCTACTTAGCTCTCTGCTCCAACTATATATTTTAACTTTGAGTAATGTTGATCGAAGAGTAAAAAGTCACCTTTATTTGTCCTTAAATTTGTAACATAGCCTTATTACTAGTTAATTTTTTTTGACTATTTTGCTTTTCGATCAATGTTAAAATTACTAAGCTCCCCTATAGGGGGCTACATTGTTGCGGTATGTGCCGTCCCTTTCAATAGGCTTGGCACCGCAACGATCTCTTTTGTGAACTGGCCCTTAAACGTTCACATTGGTGAACGGACACAAGCAAGACGGCGTAGTAGTATCTAATTATTGAAGCGTTTGGTTCCGAATGGCCCTGAGGGTGGTGGGGGAGGACGGCGGGGTAACCCAGCCGCCGCTTCCCCTATTTTTTTGTACCCCTATTAGTCGTCGTGGTTAGGCCCTTTAGGATTTTTCTTTTTTGTCAGTTTTTGAGCGTTTAAGATTTTTTCTACGGCTTTAAGGGCCGCCGGGTTAACAGTAGAGACCGCTTTAGGGCGTTTAGTGGCCCTACGGCCGATTTTGGCTTTAGCTTTAGCCGCGGGTTTAGCTTTGGGCGCTGCCTTAGTTTTTGGCGAGGCTTTAGCCTTAGGCTCATCTATTTTTACAGCTTTTTTAGCCTCTTGAGGGGCTTTATTGGCTATTATAGCCGCTTGGGCCGCAGCTAATCTGGCCAAAGGCACTCTATGAGGGGAACAAGAGACGTAATCAAAGTCGTGCTTAAAGCAGAAGGCCACCGAATTTGGTTCGCCTCCGTGCTCGCCGCAGATACCGATTTTTAGTTTTTTATTAACCGAGCGCCCTTTTTCCACGCCTATCTCTATAAGCTGACCCATGCCTTGTTGGTCGATAGAGACGAAGGGATCTTTTTCCCAAATCCCTCGCTCTAAATAGTAATGCAGAAAGGTCCCGGCGTCGTCTCGAGAAAGACCGTAGGTGGTTTGGGTTAAATCGTTAGTGCCAAAAGAGAAGAAGTCGGCCTTAGCGTTGGCGATTTTATCGGCTTCTAAGCAAGCGCGGGGTAGCTCAATCATAGTGCCAACTAGGTATTTCACCTTAGCTTTGATCTTTGAAAGCACTTCTTGAGCCACTTCGTCAACTATGCTCTTTTGGAGGACGAATTCTTTTTCGTGGCCTACTAAGGGGATCATGATCTCCGGGGCCACCTTATAGCCCTCTTCAACGGCCTTAACCACCGCTTCGAAGATGGCCGCAGCTTGCATGCGGGTAATTTCAGGATAGATTATGCCCAGCCGGCAACCCCTTAAGCCCAGCATAGGGTTTTGCTCGTGTAAAGTGGAAATGCGATCGTTAACCGCCTCTAAAGAAAGAGAGAACTTTTTGGCCAGAGCGGTGATTTCTTTCTCAGTTTTAGGTAAAAACTCATGGAGCGGTGGATCGAGCGTGCGGATGGTCACGGGGTATCCGTCCATGGCCTTAAAGATTTGATAGAAATCGTCGCGCTGCATGGGCAAAAGAGAATTTAAGGCCTTTTTGCGCCCCTTAGCGTCGGAGGCGAGGATCATGGCCCTAATATGGTCGATACGGTCGGATTGGAAAAACATGTGTTCGGTGCGGCAAAGGCCAATACCCTCGGCCCCTCGTATTCTGGCCGCTTTTGCGTCTTGAGGGGTGTCGGCGTTAGTGCGCACCCTAAGGGTCCTAGCTTTATCTACCCACTTCATAAAGACGTGGTAGTCGTCGGTGAGGCCAAGCTTAGTGGAATGGAAGGCCCCCAAAATAACTTCGCCTTTAGTCCCGTCAAGAGAGATGAAGTCGCCGGCTTTAATGATTTCGCCTTTGGCTGTTTTAAAAAAGCCGCGATCGTAGTCAACGGTAATATTGGCCCCGGCCACGCAAGTGCGACCGATGCCCCTAGCCACCACGGCCGCATGGCTAGTCATGCCCCCGCGGGCGGTTAATATGCCTTTGGCCGCAAACATGCCCTTAATATCCTCGGGGCTAGTTTCGAGACGGACTAAAATAACCCCTTCGTCGGATTGGGTCTCGGCCTCGGAGGCGGAAAAGACAACTTTACCAAAGCAGGTGCCAGGGGAGGCCGGTAGACCTTTGGCAATAATTTTACGGTTTTTGTATTTAAGGTCGTCTTCATTAAAGACTGGGAAGAATAGCTGATTTAGCTGCTCAGGCTCTACTCTTAAAATGGCGTCTTCTTGATCGAGCTTTTTTTCTTTAACTAAATCCACGGCTATTTTAAGAGCTGCTTTGGCCGTGCGTTTACCGTTGCGGCATTGGAGCATCCAAAGTTTACCTTCCTCTATGGTAAACTCGATGTCTTGCATGTCGCGATAGTGGTTTTCTAATCTGTTGCGAATAAAGTTTAGTTCATTATAGGCTACGGGAAATTCTTCTTCCAAGGTAGTGTCGACGCCATCTGGTAAATCTTTAGAGCGGTTAATGGGCCGCGGGGTACGCACGCCCGCCACCACGTCCTCTCCTTGGGCATTGGTTAGATATTCTCCGTAAAAGTAGTTCTCCCCCGTCGAGGGATCCCTAGAAAAGGCAACTCCCGTGGCCGAGGTTTGCCCTTTGTTGCCAAAAACCATGGCCTGGACGTTTACGGCCGTGCCCCAATCCTCGGGGATACCGTATTGCTGTCGGTAAGCCTTGGCCCTTTCGATGGTCCAACTATTAAAAACTGCGGCGATGGCCCCCCACAATTGGTCCTGAGGGTCTTCGGGAAAGGGGACGCCTAGGGTCTTTTTAATTAAACTCTTAAAAGAGCGGACCAACTCTTTAAGATCATCCGCATCTAGGTCGGTGTCAGACTCGTAGCCCTTATTCTCTTTAAGCTGATCGATAATGTGCTCGTAAGGAGACTTGGCCTTTTCGCTTTCGGCGGCCACGCCTAAAACGACGTCTCCATACATAGAAATAAAGCGGCGATAAGAGTCGTAAGCGAATCGGGGGTTATTAGTTTTGGCTATTAAACCCTTAACTGTTTCGTCGTTTAAGCCGATGTTTAAGACAGTGTCCATCATGCCTGGCATGGAGATGCGGGCTCCGGACCGGCAAGAGACCAACAAAGGGTTTTTTGGATCGCCAAAGTGGCAACCCATGACTTTTTCCACTCGAGCTAAAGCCAACTTGACTTCTTTTTTTAAAGAACTGGGAAAGACCAGCTCGTTTTTATAATAGGCCGTGCAAACTTCAGTGGTAATAGTAAAGCCGGCCGGAACCGGCAGCCCTAATTTGGCCATCTCGGCTAAATTGGCCCCCTTGCCGCCGAGAAGTTCCCTAAGGCCGCCGTGGCCATCCGTTTTGCCCCCGCCAAAAGAATAAACGTATTTATAAGCCATTTATCTCTCCAATTCTCGTGTTGACGCGCTTAGTAGACGAAAAAAAACTGGTCTTGGACTGGAAAAATCACAGAAAATTAAAAAAGTTCCTCCGGTCCAAAGCGCCATAGCGCTATTAAGGCAATAATTAGGAGACTAAACGACAGCCTAAATCAAAGATTTAGGTCGGCCATTAAGTAAAAAATCAAAGCTCAATAGTCGGCGAAGTAGAGCGAGGTTAAAATGGTATTTAGCTTAAAATGTCTGTTCACAAATGTGAACGTTTAAGGCCCGTTCACAAGAGAGAACGTTGCGGTGCCAAGCCTATTGAAAGGGACGAGACATACCACAACAATGTAGCCCCCTATAGGAGCTTGGTAATTTTAACATTAATTCAAGTTAAAATATATGGTTGGAGCAGAGAGCTAAGTAGAAACCTCAAAAGAACTAATGTTAAGATCTTTATGCTAAAACCCAATTACAACTCGAAAGTCGCTACCAGCCGCAACGTGGAGAAAAAAAGACTTGGTGAACGGTTAAAGCTAAAAAAAGTCCATACCCTATCGCCCTAGTTTTTAGCCATCTTTAAGAAAAAAATAAGCTTAGTAAGGCTTAGATAAAAATCTCTCTCTAACAAGCTATACCCATGAACGAAAACATTTTCATTTAAGGCAGTTTTTTTGAATCTCTACGCTCGCAACCGTTGACCGACGCATTTGGAACCAAACCATCCAACAACTAAATCATGTCGCTAGTCTGGAAAATAATTTTATTTGTTAGTATTGCCAAAGAAATTAAAAAGGCCTTTTCTCTAATAAGAAGTGAGCCCTAAAGCTCAATTTTAGTGCCCAAGACCTTAAGAAAAGCCTTAATCCAGGCCGGATGAGCTGGCCAGGCCGGGGCAGTGACTAAATTAGCGTCAATTTCAGCATTATCGGCCGCAGGGCTGACGGGTACCCAGCGGGCTCCAGCCCCGATAACGTCGGGTTCGACCGCCGGGTAAGCTGTGCAACGGCGATCTTTTAAAATTCCGGCTGTGACTAAAATCTGCGGGCCGTGGCAGATGGCGGCCAGGGGTTTTTTGGCCGCGTCAAACTCACGAACGATTTCGATTAATCGAGCGTTTAACCTAAGGTATTCCGGGGCCCGGCCGCCAGGGAGGCAAAGGGCGTCGAAATTATTAACCTTAATGTTGTCAAAATCATAGTTGAGAACGAAGTTGTGACCCGGTTTTTCGGAATACGTCTGATCGCCTTCAAAATCATGGATAGCCGTTCTAATTTTGTCGCCTGATTTTTTACCTGGGCAAGCGGCAAAAACTTCGTGCCCTACGGCAGATAAGGCCTGGAATGGAACCATGACTTCGTAGTCTTCGACGTAATCCCCGACAAGGAAGAGGATTTTTTTTCCCGACATAAGAACTCCTTAAATAAAGGTTATGGAAAATGAATTTTAGTTCTTGGAATTTTTTTCTTAACGCCATTATTATAGTACCTTACTTTGACTTTAGTCTCAAGAAATTAGCCCTTATTTTATGGTCAAAAAAAAAAAAAGCTGGGCCTAAATCGGATATATTTTCTTTAGACTACCTTAGCACCTTTAAAAGAGCGGCAAATTCCCCAATTTTTAAAGTTGTTCAATTGGCGACCTTGGCTAGCCAGGCGTTTATCCGACTCTATCAACAGTTAACCTTTTGTAGTGTCGTTATAAAAAAAGACGATATTATTAATTTGCTTAAAACACGATTTTATAGGTTAACCCAGATCTTATTATCTGAATAGCTGTGAAAGATTACCAATTTTTGTTTATTAATAAGGGCACAAATAAATTTTAAGATCAGAAATAAACATTATTAGGAAGTAAATTTGAACAAAAATTTTGGGTTACCTCATCCCCTTTTGATAGCCCATAAAGGCTCTCCTGATTTAGACGTTATAAAAGGCTTATCGGCGAGGGTAATTTAAGAAGCTTTCCTAACCGCTATGAACAAGCTAAACTAAGAGGCGAGCCTCAAGTCGAGGAGGAAAATTTCGGAACTCCTTAGGCTTTTTTCTCAATCTGATAGTCGCGCTTATAGGCTTTGGCAACTATTGTCTTTTCGCCTAAAATTAAGTTAAGATTTAAAGATATGGGCTAAAATAGTAATCTTTATCAGGCTCAATAGAGGAGATATCAATGTTAGAATTACCGAGCGATGGCCAGACGTTTTCCACAATTAGAAAGAAGAATTTCCTTTATGTGGATAAAACCAAGTACCTTTATCCAATTATAAAAAGAGAAGGCTGCTTTTTCCTCTCTCGACC
>JAITQT010000120.1 GCA_031288745.1 Deltaproteobacteria bacterium | reverse complement strand
GGCAGAGGGGCGATGATTTTATAGTTCACTATGACCAAGTTAGATTTGAGGATGCCGACTCTTTACGAGTGAGGGCTGGAGGCCGATTAAGCTTGGTAGGAGAAAAGATTTCTCCTTGGATCGGCCTTTGGTGCGAGCGCGAATTTGACGGAGATATTAAAGGTAGCGAAAATGGGGTTATGCTTGACGTTCCATCTCTTAAGGGTTGGTCAGGTATTATGGAGCTGGGCCTTAGTTTTAAACCGTCATATTCAGTTCCTGGATCTATCGTGTTATCCGGCCATGGAGATATTGGAAATCGCAAGGGTGCGTCTGGGAGCCTAGCTTTGAAGATGGAGTTTTAAAGAGGCCTCTGCCGCTCGACCAACCTAAAGTTTAGAAAGAAACGATTTTTAACAAAAGTATCGGGGTAAAGGTAGCCTTTCGCCTTTTTAATGAAGATTGTCTGGAACAACTAAAGTTTCACCTCAAATTCCCTCTCAGCACTAATGACGGCCAAATGGGCGTAGACCATGATAGTTAGCCCTGTTGTGCTTTAAGCTTTTTAGTACCCTTATCGGTCTTAATTTTAAACGAGATTGGCCTTAGGTCTACCCCTTTTAACAAAGTTGAGGACTTGGCCTTGAGTTGTAGGGACGCACTTAGTCGCTTTATTCTCAGATTGAGGGTAGGGGAGACGAGGTTTTTGAGGGGGGTTTTTATCATATTTAGACGAAGCGTTGTTACTAGTTGCGAGTTTTCCTCAATCTTACTCATAAGACTGACGTCTAAGATGTAAATCCCTGGCCCCAGGTTTACTTACCCTTAAATGTCGCGACTGTTTATGTCTATGGCCCAAATTTTGGCGATCGTAGATAAGTATCGACGATTTGATAAGAGAGCCATAAAATAACGAAAGGAGTGGCCTTTAGCTGGCACCGTTGAAAGCGGCAATGGGCAGTGGAAGAATAATTTTGTGAGCATATGCCTAAGATATACTTTTAGTTTATTGCGCGCTGTATAAAGGCACCTTAACCTAGCAAGTTTAAATGCCCCCGGCAGAGAGCTTGAGTAATATTGTGGATTTCGTTCTCAAATATAGCGAACATGGAACCATTTGGGTATTCAAATAGGTCTGGGTGAGAGTGTTAGTTCACAAATGTGAACGTTTAAGGGCTCGTTCACAAGAGAGAACGCTGTGCGGTGCCAAGCCTATTGAAAGGGACGACCCATACCGCAGCAATGTAGCCCCCTATAGGAGCTTAGTAATTTTAACATTAATCAAAGTTAAAATATATGGTTGGAGCAGAGAGCTAAGTAGAAACGTTAAAAGAACTAATGTTAAGAACTTAAGAGTGATCGCAGCGCCAAAAGTCCCCTTTATCAATCCTTAAATTTGCAACATAGCTTTATTACTAGTTAATTTTTTAGACTATTTTTCTTTTTAATGAGGTTTTTGCGCTTCGATCAAGGGTAAGCTAAAACTTAATTACAACTCAAAAGTCGCTACCAGCCGCAACGTGGGGAAAAAAGACTTGGTGAACGGTTACTAAAATGATAACAACGAAAAAAAGATTAGGCTAGCCAAAGCCCAAGGCCCGGACACCGCTCGATGGGGCTCAATTAGGCTTAAAATAGAACAATGACTAAAAAAATATTTTTATTTTAAACGATAGGTGATTAATCCGTGAGTGGGATCGTAAGGGGATACTGCCACCTCTACGCGATCGCCCATTAAGACACGTATTTTAAACCGCTTAAGTCTACCTGAGAGCATGGCCCTAATCTTAATACCCTCGCTAGTTTCCACTTCCATGTGGCCGTCGCCGAGGGTTTTAGTCACGCGGCCTTCTAATTTAATGAGATCTTCGCGGGTCAATTGTACTCCTTAAGCCTGCCACAAGCGGGTTTAAACAACCTTAGGGTAAAGCTAGCGCAAAAATTAAATAATAAGGATTAAAGACAAAAATATCCACAGCTAAGAGGCAAGCCGCTTAGCCAAAAACAATCTTTTAGGCTAAAAACTTAGGCCGCAATAGGCCTCGACCCTAAAGGCATTGGGCTAAACTAGCCCATCTGGCTAATTTAAACAAAAGACGTTAAAAAAGTCAAGTCCTTATTTTAGGTTAAACTGTTTAAGTCTGTACTATATCTCATTATTAGTATTTTTATATACTATAAATATAAGTTAAATTTAAGCCAACCTTTAGCCCTCATTCTCTTTAACCCTGGCCAAAGCCTTACAGACTAGCCCTCATAATAGACCTTGGAGCGAGAGTTTAAGTGGCTCATTCCTCCAATTCGTGGGCAATGTTGCTGGACATATCGACTATTTGAGTCGAGGTGCTCATCAATCGAGTGACCGAGCTTTGGACTTGTTTGGAGTCTTTGACCGCTACTTTAACTACGCTTTGAGTGGTTTCAATCATTTGACGGGTTTCGAGGGCCGCCGCAGCTGTTTTAGAGGCCAAGTTACGAACCTCATCGGCCACCACCGCAAAGCCAGCCCCAGCCTCTCCGGCCCTAGCCGCCTCCACGGCTGCGTTTAAGGCCAAGATATTAGTTTGAAAAGATATATTTTCTATTATTTTGAGCACTCCTCCAATCTTTTCCGACATAGAGCTAATTTGAGACATGGATTGGTCCATGGAGGTTATGGAGACGTCGGCCTGACCAGCATTGGCTTTAGAGTCTTGAGCAATGTTAAAGATTTTGCGCAACAAGCCGCGGCCGCGGAGCATGCGATCTAAAAGGCCATGGTAGCAGTTTTCAGGCACGTTGTTACCTAAATGAATTGCCATAATCATTTTTTCGCAAGAATTATACCCACAGCTAGAACAATTATAATAATTAGTACCGTTAGGTTTACCCAGCCTGTTGGCGATATTCTCTTTTTCAGAGGCCATTAGGACGTCCTGGCGATAGTTTCTAGAGTGGTCGAAATAGGTTCGCTCGTAGAGTTTAGGCTGCCAGAACTCGGCCACCACGTCGTTGACGGTCTGCTCGGCCGTGGCCTTTTTAAATAAGCCGGTTTTAGCCCTAGGGTAGTTGGTGGCGTAATAATCGGCAAGGTACTCTGCCCTCTCCTTAACTTTGACCTCCAACTCATCTATGGTCTTAAAATGCTCCGGCACCCCCGGGCCTCCGTTACAACCGCACTCACAGTTAAGAGCGTCTATTAAGCGCGGGGCCACGCCTAAGCTTATCGCTCGCGGTAAGGTCTCCAAATAGGGATAAATGATGGGCACGCCCTCTATTTTTCTGGTAAAGCTAGGAGCCGTGGGTTCGTAGCGCTCTAGGGTCTTAAGCAAACCTCCGGGCATGGAAAAAAGGACGGCCCGCTCGGCTAGAGGGTTATCATAGGGAGTTTCGGGATATTTAGATAACTCAACGTGATTATTCAAAAAATATTGATAAAGACTATTAAAGGTCACGTTATAGTCGCCGTAACCAGTCTCATCAAACTCCCGACGCTTGGCGTAACAAGGAGACATGACGGCGATTGACGATTTAGAATATTCGGGATAATAAGTGCGAATCATCTTCATTATATGAAGCATGGGACTATCGCAAGGGGCCAAGTAACGTAGCAAATCGGGCCGATAGATCTCACAATAAGTGACAATAGCCGGGCAAGGCTGGGCTAAAACGTACCTAGGCCTTTTGGTGAGGATATATTCCCAATAGCTCTTAACCGTAAGCTCGGCCCCGAAACTAACGTCAAAAATGGCCTTAACCCCTTTTTGCTTGAGCCAGCCGTTAAAGTTAAGGTAGCGATCAGGAAAGGTGGCCGCCACGGCTGGGGCCACAATGGCTATTATCGACTGGCCGGAAGCTAGATCCGACATAAAAGCGTCGAAATCATCCACCCCGACCCTAGCCCCGTGCTGGCAGGCGATTAAACAATGACCACAGCCGATGCACAAATTATCTATCACCTTAACCGATTTGCCGCTGGTGGCGTCGTTGGCAAATTTAACCGGACAGGAAGAAATACAACGTTGACAATTGCAACACTTTTCTTCTATGGTTTTAATGACCGGACTTAGTTTGGCCATGAGAGACTCCCGCTAAATGATGGAAAATTTTACTATCGCCACAAATTAAATCCTCTAGCGAAACCCTTAAGCTTTAAGGCTACCAAAAAGATCTTAGGACTTTTTTGGCCCTTAGGCTTAAAGGGCTTAGTCACCCTAAAAAATCTTCGGCCGCCGACATTTTAGGCTTTTAGAAAAAAACTTAATTTTTGGAGAAAAGTAAAAGATATGAAAGAGAGATGTTAAAGAAGCGATTTATTCAGCACGACCTAAGGCCGCGGATTTTAGAAGAATTTTTAGCCCACCCTTATTAGCCTTAAGTCTCTTTAACCTCTAAATATTTTAAGGAGAACGAATGAACGCTAACCCAATAGAGAGGCCAAAAATATAAGGTATACTAAGGTGAGCGATATAACCCCCTTTAGGCTTAGAATATAAGGTTAGGTAAAGATCTTAAAAAAACTAAAAATCTTACCAGATAAAGGGGCTAAAGCCCAAACTTCCGAAAAAGATCAAACTTATAGCAGCCAGGCTTAATAAAGCTTAGGCCACTGCCGCCAATGACATTTTCGAAGGCCTTAGACTTAAGAGATAAAATAGTTGTGATAAAATCTTATTTATTATACTCTTACTTGAGCAGAAAAAAAAGCACCTATTTAAATCGTAAATCACTAAAGAGAGCACTTTCCCGCAAGCACCGTCAAACTCCGTCCTTCAGGGAAGGGGATATTAAGACGGGTTTAGGTTTGAGTCTTGTTTGCATCCAGAGTTTTTTGATTTTCCATTATATTCGCTTAAAATGGAAAGCGGCTTTCCGCAAAATAACTTGATGACCAAAAAGACCCGCCCTATAGTTTGACAAAGTTCTAGGTG
>JAITQT010000115.1 GCA_031288745.1 Deltaproteobacteria bacterium | reverse complement strand
ATTAATCAAAGTTAAAATATATGGTTGGAGCAGAGAGCTAAGTAGAAACGTTAAAAGAACTAATGTTAAAAACTTAAGGGTATGCTAAAACTTAATTACAACTCGAAAGTCGCTACCAGACGCAACGTGGGGAAAAAAAGACTTGGTGAACGGTTCCAGTATTATAAAGCAATTGAATGCTAAGAGGCTCTTTATTTACCACCCTGGCTTTGGCCTGTTTTAAGGAACACTCTATACTGTCTCTTAACCAATCGGCCTCAATGGCTGCCCATATCTTAGTTAAAACATAATCATGATCGAAAAGCAAAAACCTCTGAAAGGCAAAATAGTCTAAAAAATTAACTAGTAATAATGGTATGTTAATAATTTTAGGACAGATAAATGGGACTTTTGGCGCTTCGATCAACCATAAAGTATTGTGAGTGTCCGTTCACCAATGTGAACGTTTAAGGGCCCATTCACAAGAGAGAACGTTGCGGTGCCAAACCTATTGAAAGGGAAGACACGTACCGCAACAATGTAGCCC
Organism: Deltaproteobacteria bacterium; assembly: GCA_031288745.1. GTDB lineage: Bacteria > Desulfobacterota > Desulfarculia > Adiutricales > Adiutricaceae > JAITQT01. The sequence continues at coordinate 5,059 of JAITQT010000115.1, read as the reverse complement.
CCTATAGGAGCTTAATAATTTTAACATTAATCCAAGTTAAAATATATGGTTGAATCAGAGAGCTAAGTAGAAACTTCAAAAGAACTAATGTTAAAATCTTAAGGGTATGCTAAAACTCAATTACAACTCGAAAGTCGCTACCAGCCGCAACGTGAGGAAAAAAAGATTTGGTGAACGGTTACCTTAGAAAAAACCAGCCCTATCTAAAGCAGCCCATGTCTTTGAGTAAGTTGCCCAATTAAATATCGCTCCTTAGCTTTAGCTACTATTGAGGCCCCATCGTTTGAAGGCCTAATAGCTACTGGGTACCAAGCCTATCTTGACCAGCTCTCATGTTGAGGCTAACGAGAGAGGGCTAAGGCCAACCAAAAATCTTAAAAAAAATAATTAATAAATTAATTATTTTTTTAATTTATAGATTTATTGATTTTATATTATTTTTAAGTAAACCAGAGGGCCAAAGTAAAACCAGCCCCAAATTTAAGCCAAGGGGGGTTAATCAGCTAAACTTTAACTTTGGCTCTCCGGCCTATTTTCGACCAATCTATTTTTTAACTTCATAGGTTAAGTTATAGGCGGAATCAGTTTATCTCTCTTTTGGTTGGCACCCTGGCCTAAGGCGGATTCAGGACCTCAGAGCGAGCATAATAAATTAGGTCATAGAAGGTCTTTTATGAAAAGCTTGCCAACTTAATAACAAATGTGATACATTTTTTTAACTTAACCGGCTTGCTCTCAAAAGGGGTAAGATTTGCTCACTCGCCGTTAATTTCTGTTGCCAGCGAAAACACTAAGGAAGTTATCTCCAAGGCAAAAGCGTCAAAATTTTGTGTTATTGTAATTTTACTAAATTTGCCCTATGTTAACTAAAAATTTATCGATCAATAAACCTTTAATTTATTATATAAGTATTTAATTTTCTTTATATATAAACATATGGTACATATTTATTATTAATAATAGTGCTCGTATAAATTATTTATAAAATTTTGATGCTTTCGCCCTGAATTGGCCTCCTGAATAGTTACCCGAGCGTAGCAAAAATTAATATAATTAGTGTCGTCCAATAATCGCATTTTTAGCCTTACATTCTTCGCCATTTTTTTGGCTATCCGGCTAAATTACTGACCAGGGTTTTAATTTAAATTTTTCTGCAAGCTAATTTTAAACCCCTAACTTATTACGTTTTTTCACCAAACCAACTCTGGAGAGTCTAATGAAAAAATTGCCCCCTTCCCCTTTTGATTTTTATCTGGCCCAGAACAAAGCCTGTACTTTAGACCTTAACGTCAACCGCCAGGTCGATTGGCTTCGTAAATGTAAACGTAGAGCCCCGACCAAGCTCCCTTGTCCCTCGAAATCGGGGCAAGACCCCCTAGCCGAGGCCTTTGCACAAGCCTTACGACTAATGGCCCCTAAAGGCTTACAGCGACGAATTAAAAACCCTCAATTTAGAAGATGTTTAAAATCAACAATTAAAGAAAAATATAAGAACAAAATTGAATTAAAATTAAAAGTTTTTAGAATTTTATTTAAATTTCTTAGATTACTTAATACAAACAAGATTAAAATATCATTAACTAAAATAGGGAGATTATCATGAGACTCCCTAATTTTCAATCCAAAAATAAAGACTTTTTCTTTATATTTAAATATATATATGAAAAATATACTCGACAAATAGTTAATAACCATAAATCTAATTTAAAAAATACTTCTAATTCAACAACTGACCATCTTTTTGGTTATACTCTAGCTCAAGCCTTGAAAACTCGGAGCTTCTATGTTCTGTTGTACACTGCCAACTCCAACTACCAAAAAAATATTGAACAACCTATCGCTATAGGGCCTGATAATAAACTAGTGGAAACTTGCGGCCCTATTTCTTGGCCAAACGAATTTTTCGTGCCTATTTTCCCCGATTACAACTCCGCTTACATAGCCTCTTTTGAAGTCTTATTGGACGATTTAGATTTGTGCTACCAACCCGAAATCTCCCTCTATAGCGCCATTAGCGCTTGCAAATACATCGCTAGCTCCAATTTTAATCTGATTTTCGACCCGTTCTTATTAGATTATAAAATGCCTTTACCCGCGCCCCTTGTTAGGAGCGCTTACCAGTGGCTCGAAAAATCTTTTCTAAAAGCAACTGACCCAACCCTGCTTAATAAGCCCGGGCTGGCCTCAAATATCATTGAGCTTGAAGAGGCGATTAAAATACTTCAAGAGGATCAGCAAGCCCAAAGCCCCAAGTTTTATGGTCGAGGGCTGGCCTCGCTTTCGGGCGACGAAACCTCGGCCCTCAAAGTTGTCTATGAAAAAACCCGACCGAGCGGGCCCCTGGAAGTGCCAATTGATTTCCAGTATCCCGTAACTTTGGAATTAAGCTTTACTTTAAAACAAAAAAATAAATTGTATGCTCAATTATATAATGATACAATTGATACTGATATCGTTACCCCGAAAAAAATCATCGACCATTTAAATCAGTTAGAAGATGAATCTCTAGCTGGAGGCTACGAAGGGCTCACGACCATACAAAGTTTGAAAGCCACCGTTGACTCTAAATCCCCCGACCCAAAAGAGGGGACCTCAGGAGGCCATCAGGAGACCTCCAACTCTAAGGCGGAGGCAGCTCTTAACCAGGGCTCGCAAGAACCTGTTTCGACTACTTTATCAGAGGCTAAGAAATTAGAGTTCGAAGAAAGCGACAAAATAATTATCTCTCGGCTAAAAGATCAAGTCTCTGTCTTATCTGATAAGTTTATTAACATTAAAATTAGCACTTTTAACCTAAACCGCAAACGCTATCGATTAACCAAGAAAAATCAAGCTCTCACCGAGCAGCTAAACGAAGTTACCAAAGATTTAGAAGAATGCAAAAAGCAGCTCAAGTTAGTGGTGGCCGAACGCAAAGAAATTAAGCAGGCCTTCCAAGACCGCTCCGACGAGTTGCAGTTGACTAAAAATAAGGTTGAGGAATACAAGAATAAAGCGCTGGAAAACGTCGAGATACTAGAGCGGCAAACCGAAAAACTGGGTACGTTAACCCATACCAACGCCGAGCTAAATGAAAAACTAAACCAGGTGTTAAACGAGCTTGAGGACTTTAAGAAAAACCCCAGCGACATAATAGACGAAAACCTGGCCTTAAAAAAATTGTTGGAGGATTTTGAAGCGAGAGAAAACGATTTTAAAGAGGAATTAAACGGCAAAACCGAGGCCCTCAACCTGACCAACCAGATGCTTCAGGAAAGCAACAAACTAAACGCTGAGCTTAAAACCGATTTAATGGGGGCCGGTCAATGGCTGGTACCAGAGACCTTAAACGATGTGGTCGAAGCGGGCAAGCGCTATTATAGTAATAAGCTTATCTTCCACGAACTATTAAACCAATCTATCAGCGCTTTCGCGCAATCGGATAACTTTCTCAAAACCCGCATGGTTCAGGAGGCCGTTAAATTCATCAAGGCCTTGGCCGAAAAACTTCACCCCATGAAGTTCGCCGACGAAAACAACAACTCCATAGACACCAACGCCTTCCGTAACGCCACTGGTATCCCTTTATCTATGACCGAAAGGCGCGGCACTAAAAGAGATCAAGCCTTAGAGGACGCTAGGACCTGTTTTTACAAAGGCGAGAAGATAACCTTCTATCCTCATTTGAAAAGCACGATTCAGGGTAAAGAGTTCCGCCTCCATTTTCAATTTATTGAAAACGAGCGTAAAATCCTTATCTGCCACTTAGGTCAACATTTACCCACGGCCGGAACCATTCGGTTGAGCTGACAAGATAGGTTTTAGCGGCTTTTTTTTAGGCACTAAGTTTATTTAAAAACCATAAATCCATTAGGCGGCCCCTCCTTTAGTTTAGGCCTTGAGGATAAAAAAGGCGGGGTTGAAGGCTCGATTCCAATTCGGTTATACTAATTTCAGGCTAAGATAAAACTTTTCCAACTGTGCAATTGGAAACCTAGGCTGCCTCAGCCAGGGGAGGAGCCGCATCTTTAGCTGGGGAAGGAATCAACTTGAAAGGGATGGATTTATTTTCAGTCCAGCTTTTAAGATCGCCATTGACTCTAAAACAAGTAACTGTTGCTAGACTAGTACTTCCTCCTGCTCATACCATTGTTCTTTTGACGTTTTGCTACAACCACAGCGTTAGCCTTTTCGACCAAATTGCTTGAATTTCGCAAGCCAAGCTTTTTACGTAAGGCATAATTCGGAATATAATTACGGACCCGTTCCAAATATTTAATCAACTCGTCAAGTTTGGTAGCGTTCTTTACTTTTGATTTGTCCACGTTTTTCAACTCCTTGATTGCTTGTTAACATTACCGTACCAAAGCATGGAGAAGATTATCCTGAGAAAATCATTACGAAGTTCTCTACTCTTAAAAGCCATACTTAGGAATTCCTTAAATTTTTTGACTACATGAAACCAATCTAATATTATTTTATATTTAGATTGTATTTATCTTCTTGAGTTTGTACGTTAACCACCGTGGTGGATATTTGATCGAAGCGCAAAAACCTCTTAAAATCAAAATAGTCTAAAAAATAAACTAGTAATTTGGCTATGTTACAAATTTAAGGATTGATAAAGGGGACTTTTTGCGCTGCGATCATATTTGTGCTTTTGGTTTCTGGCCATCGGGCCTCGGTCTAAACTGTTTTTTACCTTTCACGCTTACATCTCGTCCACGGAAACGTTGGCGGTAAGCTCGGGATTCTCATAGTCGTCTGGATTAAATTTCTTAATGTTAAGATCCTTCGCACCGGCGGCGACAACATCGGGTGCTATATGATATTTTTCATCAAATGAGTCCATTGATTTAGATGGCGACTGTTTCAAATTATCTAATTCATCCAATAAAGCGACCTTCTCATTAGTTAATTTCTCAAGATATAACATCATTTCCTCACCTTCTCGCTCAGTTCTGTTTCTAAGAGTCGTTTCCTTAAAGGCGTCTTCATCGCGTCTTATTCTGTTAAGAAGTTCTGCGGTAGCTCTGAAACTTGTTAAACTAGCTATCAGAAGTAATAACTCATTTAACCC